>NZ_JBHXSC010000011.1:0-130068 GCF_042716505.1 Streptomyces sp. NPDC058674 | reverse complement strand
GTTTTTTTTCATTAACCCACAACCCGGCCCCCCCGTCAGAGGTGTACCCAAACCCGGGCCCGGTTCGCGGCGGGGCGGGGCCCCGGGCCGGGCCCCTCGCACGGGTGCGGGACGCGGCCCGCGGCGAAGGACGCCCACGCCGCCGGAGTCCGCCCGCTGCGGACGCGGCCGCGGGCGCCCCTCGGCCGAGGCGGGTCAGTTGAGGCGGGTCAGTCGAGACAGAACTCGTTGCCCTCGATGTCCTGCATGACGATGCACGACTCGTTGTCGTCGTCGGCGGCCAGCAGTCGCACGCGGACCGCGCCGAGCGCGACCAGCCGTGTGCACTCGGCCTCCAGTGCGGCGAGGCGCTCGTCACCCACGAGCCCGGTGCCCACCCGCACGTCCAGGTGGACCCGGTTCTTGACGGTCTTGCCCTCGGGAACCCGCTGGAAGTACAGCCGCGGGCCCGCGCCCGACGGGTCGACGCAGGCGGACGCCGAGCTCTGCGGCGGTACGACGTACCCCAACACCTCGCACCAGAAGCGGGCGACGCGCTCCGGCTCCGCGCAGTCGAAGGTGACTTGGAACTGCTTGATCGACGTCATCGGTCCACCATAGGCGCGTGCCGTTCACCGAGGCCAGAGGGTGTCGGGGGGCGACGGCGGGCAGGCCGCGCGTGGCGCGCTTGACAGGGAAATCGAACATCCATTCTGATTGGTTGTCCCAGCCGAACCGGTCGTGGAGGCGCGTTGTCAGTGGCAGGCATTAGCGTCAATGACGTGAAGCGATCGACTCAAGCAAATCGGGTGGAACCCATGGCAGGCACCGACCGCGAGAAGGCCCTCGACGCCGCTCTCGCACAGATTGAACGGCAATTCGGCAAGGGTGCGGTCATGCGCCTCGGCGACAAGCCGAACGACCCCATCGAGGTCATCCCCACCGGGTCGACCGCGCTGGACATCGCGCTCGGCGTCGGCGGGCTGCCCCGCGGCCGCGTGATCGAGGTCTACGGACCGGAATCCTCCGGCAAGACGACCCTGACCCTGCACGCCGTGGCCAACGCGCAGAAGGCCGGCGGCACCGTCGCCTTCGTGGACGCCGAGCACGCGCTCGACCCCGAGTACGCCAAGGCGCTCGGCGTGGACACCGACAACCTCATCCTGTCGCAGCCCGACACCGGTGAGCAGGCGCTGGAGATCGTGGACATGCTGGTCCGCTCCGGCGCCCTCGACCTGATCGTCATCGACTCCGTGGCGGCCCTCGTGCCGCGCGCCGAGATCGAGGGCGAGATGGGCGACTCCCACGTGGGTCTGCAGGCCCGCCTGATGAGCCAGGCGCTCCGGAAGATCACCGGTGCGCTCAACCAGTCCAAGACCACCGCGATCTTCATCAACCAGCTCCGCGAGAAGATCGGCGTGATGTTCGGCTCGCCGGAGACCACCACCGGTGGCCGCGCGCTCAAGTTCTACGCCTCCGTACGCCTCGACATCCGGCGCATCGAGACCCTCAAGGACGGCACGGACGCGGTCGGCAACCGCACCCGCGTCAAGGTCGTCAAGAACAAGGTCGCGCCGCCGTTCAAGCAGGCCGAGTTCGACATCCTCTACGGCCACGGCATCAGCCGCGAGGGGGGCCTGATCGACATGGGCGTCGAGCACGGCTTCGTCCGCAAGGCCGGCGCCTGGTACACGTACGAGGGCGACCAGCTCGGCCAGGGCAAGGAGAACGCGCGGAAGTTCCTCTGCGACAACCCCGCCCTCTCCGACGAGATCGAGCGGAAGATCAAGGAGAAGCTGGGCGTGGGCATCCGCAAGGACGCCGCCGCCCCCGAGGCCGCCGCAGCCGACGCCGCCGACTCCGCGGCCGCCGCCGCAGTGCCCGCCCCGGCAACGAAGGCCAAGACGACGGCCAAGGCCGCCGTGGCCAAGAGCTGACCCGTGCGGGAGCAGGAAGGGGGCGGCGAGCGCCGCGGCGGCCGTGAAGGCCGTCAGGAACTGCCGCCCCAGAGCCCCGAAGAGCAGGCGCGGGCGATCTGCCTGCGTCTGCTCACCGGGATGCCGCGCACCCGGCGGCAGCTCGCGGACGCCCTGGCGAAGCGGGGCATCCCCGAGGAGGTGTCCGAGCAGGTCCTCTCCCGGTACGAGGAGGTGGGCCTGATCGACGACGCCGCCTTCGCCGGAGCCTGGGTCGAATCCCGGCACCGCGGCCGGGGCCTGGCCCGCCGCGCGCTCGCCCAGGAGCTCCGTACCAAGGGGGTGCACACCACCCTCGTGCAGGAGGCGCTGGAACAGCTGGACTCCGAGCAGGAGGAGCAGACCGCCCGCGAGCTCGTGGAGCGCAAGCTCCGCGCCACGCGGGGACTGGACCGTGACAAGCGCATCCGGCGCCTCGCCGGGATGCTCGCCCGCAAGGGGTACCCGGAGGGCATGGCCCTGGGAGTGGTCCGCCGGGCGCTGGAGGCGGAGGGCGAGGACGCCGACGAGCCGGGGTATCCGGGGCAGTGACCTCGCCCGTCGGCCCGGGGGCGGGAGTGACCCCCGGGGGCGGCCCCGCCGAGGTCAGGTAGCGGCTCGCCGTCGCGCGAGCCGGGCCCGCCGGGCGTGCCTCCCTGTGGAGCGGGGCGCGTCAGAGAGTGGTGACCGGGAGGCCGGCCGCCTTCCAGGCCTGGAAGCCCCCCGCCAGGTCCGTGGCGCGGTGCAGGCCCAGGGCGTGCAGCGAGGCCGCCGCGAGGCTGGAGGCGTAGCCCTCGTTGCAGATCACCACCACCCGGAGGTCGTGGCCCGTCGCCTCGGGGACGCGGTGGCTGCCCTGGGGGTCCAGGCGCCACTCCAGTTCGTTGCGCTCGACCACCAGCGCACCCGGGATCAGGCCGTCCCGCTCGCGCAGGGCCTGGTAGCGGATGTCCACCAGCACCGCTCCCGCGCGCCAGGCGGCGTGGGCCTCCTCGGGGCCGACACGGGTGTAGCCCGCGCGGATCCGCTCCAGCAGCTCGTCGATGCCGACCGGGGCGCTCACTGCCAGTCCGCCGGGCGCTCGACGTGCTCCAGACCGAGGACCTGGCCGTCCCGGCTGTAGCGGCGGATCAGCGGCAGCGGCGGGTAGTAGGCATGGACCGAGACCGCGTGCTCGGTCGGGGACTCGTTCAGCACCTCGTGCACGTGGTGCTCGCCGAAAGCCCGCCCGCCGCCCGCCTCCACGTGCCGTTCACGGTCGACGCCGGGGGCCAGCTCCAGGGATTTCCAGCCCTCCGAGGGCAGGCGCACGGCCAGCGAGTTCTCGGTGAGCCGGCCGCGGGCGGTGGCGAAGGCGCCCCGCGACTCGGCGTGGTCGTGCCAGCCCGTGCCGGTGCCCGGCGGCCAGCCGATCAGCCAGGCCTCGCTGCCGCCCGGCCCGTCCAGTCGAACCCAGGTGCGGTCCTGCGGGTCCAGCGGCAGGGAGGCGACGACGCGGGGGTCGGCAGCGGTCGTGAGGGCGAAGTCGAGGAGCTGCCGGGCCGTGGGACCGCCGGCCGGTGCGGCGACGGACGCGGGGGCGGCGACGGGTGCGGGGACGGCGACCGGCCCGAAGGCGGCAACCGGCGCGGGCGCGACAGCCGGTGGGGCGACGGCAGCGGGCGCCGGGGCGTGCGTGGGTGCAGACATGGAGAAGACCGTTCCTGGGGTTCGCGGAGGTGCGCGCGGCCGGGGACGGCACGGGGCGCGCGGAGAAGAGGCGAATCAGCAGGAAGGGCGACACACGCAGCCCGCGTAGCGGAGCAGGTCCATGTGGACCCTCCGCCACAGGCGTACGTCGTTGCCGGTCATGTCCGCGAGTGAACCACGAGTCCGCGGGAGGGTCAATCGATCACGGCTGTAGGCGTGGTGGAGGGAGCGGGCAGCGCAGCCGGGCCCGGGGCCCCCGCCCGGACGGTGTCCGCCGCCTCGTACAGCTCGGCGGGGCGGACTCCCGCGAAGGTCGCCGCGAGGTGCCCGTCGGGCCGCACGAGGAGCACTGTGTGCGCCGGAGCACCCGGATAGCTGTCCGCGACGAGGAGGTCGGCGCGGACGGGCAGGGCGCTCACCGCGGCCGCGAGCCGGGGCATCAGTCCGGCCCCGAGCCAGTGCCGCCGGTCCCAGACCCCCGTGCCCGGTGCGACCAGGACCACCAGCAGCCGGCCGCCCAGCAGGTCGCGCAGCGGCACGGTGGAGCCGTCCGGCGCGGTCACCGCCACGTTCGCCACCGGACCGCCCGGATCGGTGGCCGTCGGCACCTCGCGTACGGCCACGGGCGGGGCGTACGCGGGCTGCGCGCCCAGCGGGCCCCGGCCCAGGTGGCCGTCGGTGAGCAGCGATTCGGCGGACCGGGTGGCTCCGGCGAGGTAGGTGCGCAGGCCGCCCCCGGCCCGCAGGACCGCCATCGCCTGGTCGGCCGCGCGCAGCCGGGCCGCGACGGCGGTGCGCCGTTCGGCCTCGTAGCTGTCGAGCAGCGCCTCGGACGCCCCCTGGTGCCAGGCCAGGGACAGTTTCCAGGCCAGGTTCTCGGCGTCCCGGAGCCCCTCCTCCACGCCCTGGGTGCCGAGCGCCCCCAGCAGGTGCGCGGCGTCCCCGGCCAGGAAGGCCCGGCCGTCGCGCCACCGCCGGGCGAGCCGGTGGTGCAGCGTGTGGACCCCCGTGTCGATCAGGTCGTACGGGGGAGTCCTCCCCCCGCACCACACCGCGAGGGTGTCCCGTACGAGGGTGACCAGCGCGTCGGGGGTCACCAGCCCGCCGCGCGGCGGGAGCAGCCAGTCCAGCCGCCACACCCCGTCCGGCAGCGGCCGGGCGGTGACCTCGTCGGGCCCGGACGGCGGACTGCGGTGCAGCAGCGCCTCGCCGGGCCAGGGCAGTTCGGTGCGCAGCGCGGCCACCGCGTGCCGTTCCACGGCCGTGCGGCCCGGAAAGCGGATGCCGAGCAGCTTGCGCACGGTGGAGCGCGGACCGTCGCAGCCGACCAGGTGGCTCCCGCGCCACCACGTGGTCTCGGAGCCGCGGGTGTGCGCGGTGATCCCGTGGCCGTCCTGTTCGACGGAGTCGAGCCTGCTCTCGGTGACCAGCCGGACGAGCGGATGCGCCGAGGCGGCGTCCCGCAGCCCGCGGGTGAGGGCGTGCTGCGGCAGGTGGAGGGGGGCGGGACCGTCGTCGAAGGTGCTCCGCCGGGGCGACTGCCGGCGGCGCACGGTGCGCCAGGCGGCGAAGTACGCCCCCTCGTCGCGCAGGGTCGCGCAGCCCAGCCGGTTCACCATGGCCGCCGTGTCGGAGTGCAGGACGACCGTACGGGCCGGTCGGGGCTCCTCCTTGCCGGGCCCCTCGTCGAGCACGACGGTGGGCACGCCCTGGCCGGCCAGGGCGAGGGACAGGGAGAGTCCTACGGGCCCCGCGCCGACGACGATCACCGGGTCCATGGCGCGGCTCCCGATGTCCGGTATGTGATCACAGAACGTATGCAACCCACTGAAGGTGCCCGCGTCAAGTGACGCCGGTCGCGACAACGCCGTGTGGTGCGGCGGAAGAGCTTCCGCCGCACCACACGGGCTACGCGCTATGACTGACCGTACGTCAGACCCGCCGGGGGGTCCGAAGCGGGAGGGGGTCAGACCCCGCCGCCCCCGCCGCCACCGGTGGCCATGTCCGACACATCGTCCGCGCCGACCACCGCGCCAGTGCCCTTCTTCGACTTCCGCAGCCGGCCCTCCAGCCAGGAGGCGAAGGTGGTGAGGCCGAAGTTGACCACGATGTAGATCAGGGCGATCACGACGAGCGTCGCGATGGTGTTGCTGTAGTTGGCCGAGATCTGCCGGTTCATCGACAGCAGTTCGGCCAGGCCCAGCAGCGAGCCGCCGAGCGCGGTGTCCTTGAGGATCACCACGAGCTGGCTGACCAGGGCCGGCAGCATCGCGGTGACGGCCTGCGGGATCAGGACGTAGACCATGGTCTGGCCCTTGCGCATGCCGATGGCCTTGGCCGCGTCCGTCTGGCCGGAGGGCAGGGACAGCACGCCCGCCCGGACGATCTCGGCGATGACGGCCGCGTTGTAGAGCACCAGGCCGGTGATGACCGCGTACAGCGGCCGGACGTCCGAGGGGACGGTGGTGAACTGCACGTACAGCGCGGAGCCGAACAGCATCAGCATCAGCACCGGGATGGCGCGGAAGAACTCGACGACCGCGCCGACCGGGACGCGCACCCACGCGTGGTCGGAGAGCCGCCCGATGCCCAGCAGGGCGCCCAGCGGGATCGCGATCACCATGGCGATCACACCGGCCTTGAGGGTCTCCAGCAGGCCGGGGATCAGATACGTGGTCCAGACCTGGCTGTCGGTGACGAACGGCGTCCACTTGTCCGCGTCGAGCTGGCCCTTCTCGCCCATGAGCGCGAGCACCCACCACGCGACCAGTCCGAACAGGACGACGAAGATACCGCTGTAGATCCAGTTGCGGGCCTTGGCCCGGGGGCCCGGGGCGTCGTAGAGCACCGAGGTCATCGCTTCACCGCCACTCGCTTGGCCACCCAGCCCAGGAGCAGGCCGGTGGGCAGGGTCAGCAGGACGAAGCCGAGGGCGAAGACGCCGAAGACGGCGAACAGCGCGTCGGCCTCGTTCTCGACCATTTCCTTCATCAGCAGGGCCGCTTCGGCCACACCGATGGTCGCCGCCACCGTGGTGTTCTTGGTGAGCGCGATCAGTACGTTGGCGAGCGGTGCCACGACCGCCCGGAAGGCCTGGGGGAGCACGATCAGGGTGAGTACCTGGAAGAAGCTCAGTCCCAGGGCGCGGGCCGCCTCGGCCTGGCCCACCGGTACGGTGTTGATGCCCGAGCGCAGGGCCTCGCAGACGAAGGTGCCGGTGTAGGCGACGAGCCCGAGGATCGCGAGCTTGAAGCCGATCTCCTTGAAGGTTCCGCCGCCCAGCTCGATGCCGAGGGTTTGGTTGAGGCCCAGCGAGCAGCCGATGATCAGCACGGTCAGCGGCGTGTTGCGCACGAGGTTGACGTAGGCGGTGCCGAAGCCCCGCAGCAGCGGGACCGGACTGACCCGCATCCCGGCCAGGACGGTGCCCCATATGAGGGACCCGACCGCCGAGTAGAGGGTGAGCTGAACCGTCACCCAGAAGGCTCCGAGCACGTCGTACTGCCCGGAATCAAGAAAATCGACCCGGTGGCCCTCGCCTCTCCCCAGCAGGGCGGGTGGGGGGCGCGGCCGCCCGTGACAGGGGGGCGGGGGGGCACCTCACCGGTGAATCAGCTGCCTTCGGTGATCTGCGGGGCCGGCTCGTTCTTGTAGCCGGCCGGGCCGAAGTTCTTCTTCACGGCCTCGTCCCAGGCGCCGTCCGAGACCATCTTCTTGAGCGCGGCGTTGATCTTGGTCTGGAGCTCCTTGTCGCCCTTCTTCAGACCGATGCCGTAGTTCTCGTTGCTCAGGCTGAGCCCGACCAGCTTGAACTTGCCCTTGTTGGCCTCCTGCGAGGCGTAGCCCGCCAGGATCGAGTTGTCCGTGGTGAGAGCGTCGAGCTTCTTGTTCTCAAGGCCGGTCAGGCACTCGGAGTAGCCGCCCTGCTCCAGCAGGTCGGCCTCGGGGGCCAGCTTGGTCTTGACGTTCTGCGCCGAGGTCGAGCCGGTGACCGAGCAGAGCTTCTTCTTGTTCAGGTCCTCGGCCTTGGTGATGGTCGAGTCGTCGGCGCGGACCAGCAGGTCCTGGTGCGCGAGGAGGTACGGGCCGGCGAAGTCGACCTTCTCCTTGCGCTTGTCGTTGATCGAGTAGCTCGCGACGACGAACTTGACGTCGCCGTTCGCGATCAGGTTCTCGCGCTCGGCGCTGACCGCCTGCTTCCACTCGATCTGCTCCGGCTTGTAGCCGAGCTCCTTGGCCACGTAGGTCGCGACGTCCACGTCGAAGCCCGTGTACTTGCCGTCGGGGGTCTTGAGGCCCACACCCGGCTGGTCGAACTTGATGCCGATGACGACCTTGTCCTTGCCGTCGCCGGAACCGGAGCCGCCGCCACAGGCGGTCGCGGTCAGGGCGAGGGCGACGGCAACGGCCGCGGCCGAAGCGACCTTGGAGATCTTCATGGTGAACTTCCCTCGGATGAGACGTAGTTGAACGACGAAGCGACGCGTGCGGGACGGACACCGCCGGGCCGCAGGGGCCGAGCGGTGATCCGTCACCGGATGACTACCAGACCGAACCGTCAGTGGTGCAGGATCTTCGACAGGAAGTCCTTGGCGCGGTCGCTGCGCGGGTTGCTGAAGAACTGCTCGGGCGCGGCCTCTTCGACGATCTTTCCGTCGGCCATGAAGACCACGCGGTTGGCCGCGGAGCGGGCGAAGCCCATCTCGTGCGTCACCACCACCATCGTCATCCCCTCCCGGGCGAGCTGCTGCATGACCTCCAGCACCTCGTTGATCATCTCCGGGTCGAGCGCCGAGGTCGGCTCGTCGAACAGCATCACCTTCGGGTCCATCGCCAGCGCGCGGGCGATCGCCACGCGCTGCTGCTGGCCGCCCGAGAGCTGCGCCGGGTACTTGTCGGCCTGCGATCCGACGCCCACCCGGTCCAGCAGGGACACGGCCTTCTCGCGGGCGGCCTTCTGGTCGGTCTTGCGGACCTTGAGCTGGCCCAGCATGACGTTCTCCAGCACCGTCTTGTGCGCGAAGAGGTTGAACGACTGGAACACCATGCCGACGTCGGCACGCAGCCGGGCCAGCTCCTTGCCCTCCGCGGGCAGCGGCTTCCCGTCGAGCGTGATGGTGCCCGAGTCGATCGTCTCCAGGCGGTTGATGGTCCGGCACAGCGTGGACTTGCCCGATCCCGAAGGACCGATCACGACGACGACCTCACCGCGGGCAATGCTCAGATCGATGTCCTGAAGCACGTGCAGCGCGCCGAAGTGCTTGTTGACGTTGCTCAGTACGACCAGGTCGTCCGCGGCACCGGCCGCGTCCTGTACGTCCTTGGTCACTGATACTCCGCTCATCGGCTTCTTGCTCCGTCCTCCTCGGTTGGGAGGACAGTAGTGACGTGGTGCGCACATCGTCAGCACATCTGAGGGAGAATTGAGCATAACGATCCGGCCTCGCCCGGATACGCTCCGTGCGCGCGGCCCGCACGGCGCCCGTGTGAGCGTACCGGGTGCGTAACGGTAGGCGCGCCGGGCCGGAACCCCCTTGACGTGGGACTCCGCATCGGCGTGGATGCAGGGTGGCCATGCGTACGGAAGCCGAAGAACACGAGAAGGAGAGGGGGACGGCATGAGACTGCTGCTCGTCGAGGACGACGACCACGTCGCCGCCGCCCTGTCCGCGATCCTCGCCCGGCACGGCTTCCGGGTCACCCACGCCCGCAACGGCGAAGAGGCCCTGCAGGCGCTGCTGCCCGCCGGAGCCCCGCCCTTCGGCGTGGTCCTGCTCGACCTGGGCCTCCCCGACCAGGACGGGTACGAGGTCTGCGGCAAGATCCGCAAGCGCACCGCCACCCCCGTGATCATGGTGACCGCGCGGGCCGACGTCCGCTCGCGCATCCACGGCCTGAACATGGGCGCCGACGACTACGTCACCAAGCCCTACGACACCGGCGAGCTCCTCGCCCGCATCCACGCCGTGGCCCGGCGCACCGGGGCCTCCGAGGAGGCCGCCGCCACCGGGACGGGCACGCCCGCCCTGGTCCGCTTCGGCTCCGTCAGCATCGAGCTGCCCACCCGCCGCGTCAGCGTCGACGGCGCCGACGTGCCCCTCACCCGCAAGGAGTTCGACCTGCTGGCCCTGCTCGCGCAGCGGCCCGGAGTCGTCTTCCGCCGCGAACAGATCATCAGCGAGGTGTGGCGCACCAGCTGGGAGGGGACCGGGCGCACCCTGGAGGTGCACGTCGCCTCGCTGCGCTCCAAACTGCGCATGCCCGCCCTCATCGAGACCGTCAGGGGCGTGGGCTACCGGCTCGTCGCCCCGGCCGCCCCCTAGCGGGCCACCGGCGTGCGCACCCGGCTGCTCCCGCTGCTCGTCGTCCTGATGGCGGGCACGCTGCTCGCCCTCGGCTTCCCGCTGGCCGTGAGCCTGGCCGCCGGGCAGCAGCAGAAGGTGGTCGTCGACCGGATCGACGACAGCGCCCGCTTCGCCGCCCTCGCCCAGTTCGTCATCGACGCCGAGGGCTCCGGCTCCTCCGGAGCCGACGAGCGCCGCGCGACCCTCCAGGAGGAGCTCGCCCGCTACGAGCAGCTGTACGGCATCCGCGTCGGCATCTTCTACCGCGACGACAACGCCATGGTCCGGGCCCCCGGTTGGTGGCAGCTCCCCGAGTCGGGCGAGGGAAGGACCGCCTTCAAGGCGGCGCTCGCCGGGCGGCGCAGCCACGACCCCGCGCAGGTGTGGCCCTGGCAGACCCGCGGCACGATCCTCGTCGCCTCCCCGGTGGTCCTCGACGGGGACGTCGTCGCCGTCGTCGCCACCCAATCGCCGACCGACCTGATGCGCGCCCGCATCCTGCGGGGGTGGCTGTTCATCGCCGGCGGGCTCGCCGCCGCCATGCTCGTGGCATTCGGCGCCGCGCTGCGCCTCACCAGCTGGGTGCTCAAGCCCGTACAGACCCTGGACGCGGCCGCCCACGGCATCGCCACCGGACGGATGAACTCCCGGGTCGTGGCCGCCGGCGGGCCGCCGGAACTGCAGCGCCTGGCCCGTTCCTTCAACGAGATGGCCGACAACGTCGAAGAGGCGCTGGAGCAGCAGCGGGCGTTCGTCGCGGACGCCTCCCACCAGTTGCGCAACCCGCTCGCCGCACTGCTCCTGCGGATCGAGCTGCTGGCCCTGGAGCTGCCCGAGGGCAACGAGGAGATCGCCTCCGTGCGCACCGAGGGCAAGCGCCTGACGCAGGTCCTGGACGACCTGCTCGACCTGGCGCTCGCCGAACACGCCTCCGCCGTGCTCAGCCTCACCGACATCGGGGCGCTCGCCGAGGAGCGGGTCGCCTCCTGGCGGCCGTACGCCGAGGAGAAGGGCGTACGGCTCACCGCGACGGGGCGGTCCGCCGTCACCGGCTGGGCCGACCCCATCGCCCTGTCCAGCGCGCTCGACGCCGTCATCGACAACGCCCTCAAGTTCACCCCCGCCGACGAGGAGGTCGAGGTGTCCGTCGCCGCCGTCGGACGCACCGTCCGCGTGGTCGTCGCCGACCGGGGGCCGGGGCTGACCGAGGACGAGATGCAGCGCGTCGGCGACCGCTTCTGGCGCAGCGGCAGGCACCAGAACGTCAAGGGCTCCGGGCTCGGACTGTCGATCTCCCGCACGCTGCTCGCCGCGGGCGGCGGCACCCTGACGTACGAGAAGAACCCCCCGCACGGACTGCGGGTGACGGTCTCCGTGCCCCGCACCGAGCCCCACACGCCCTGAGGCGCGCCCGCCGGCGCCCGTGAGGGGGTGGCCGCAGACGGCTCAGCGGGGGGTGGCCGCAGACGGCTCAGCGGACGGCGGCCCCCCAGGCCAGGCGGGTGCGGGCCGGGGCGGACACCGCGTACAGCTCGTCCACCGCCCGCACCTCGAACACGACCGCCCGCTCCCGGCCGGCGCGCGGGACGGCCGGGAGGTGGAGGGCCGTTCCGCAGGTGCCGCCGAGGAAGCGGCGGGCGCCGTCCGGCAGGACGCGGGACACCTCGTGGTGGCGGACGGCGCCGGCCCCCCGGCGCCAGGACAGCCGGACCGAGGCGCGGCCGTCCTGCACCGCAGAGGCGTCCACGGTGAGCGCGGAGGGCGGGGCCGGCCGCCGGTCGGCGGAGCCGTCGCGCACCGACAGCGCGCCGAGCCGCCAAACGGCCGGGGCGCCCCCGGGGGCGCTGATCCGTACGGCCAGTCCGTACGCCGTCCTGCCCGCCAGCGGCGCGAGCCCGACCCGCGCCGTGTGCCAGCCCCGCCCGGTGCCGGGCGGACCGGCCGACAGCCAGGTGTACGGGACCGGCGCCCCGGGGGCCGCCGCCTCGCGGACGGCCACGCCGACCTCCACCGTGACCGGGCCGCCCGCCTCGGTGGCGTGCACCAGCTCCAGCACGGTGGAGCGGGTCAGCGGCAGCCGGGTGGAGTGCAGCCCGACCGCGGCCGGGGCGGTGAGCCGCCCCGCGACCAGCAGGCTGGAGCCGCCGCGCCAGGCGCGCGAGAAGTCCAGTCCCACGGTGGGGCGTTCGCCGGTGGTGCGGACGACCCAGCGGCGGCCCGGGAGGCGGTCCTGGAGTCCGAGGTGGTTCCACGGGGTGTCGGACACGGCCTCGCCCGCCTCGTACCAGCGCTCCCCGTGGCCGGTGTTGAAGGCGCAGGCGAACGGCAGCGCGGAGACCGTCGACCGGTCGGCGACGACCGTGGCGGGGGCCCGCCAGGACGCGTCGGGCGCGGGGCGGGAGGGGTCGAGGGACTCACCCGTCCAGAACCGGTCGTCGGCGCGGTGGAAGGCGCCGGGGGAGCGGTCGGCGAGGTGGTTGCGCGTCCACTCGGGCCGGTAGAGGCCGTAGCTGACGACGTGGTCGCGGTCGCGCGGGACGATCGCGTCCCACCGGGCCTCGGTGTTCCAGCCGTCGGACTCCACGTCGACACCCGCCCAGAGCTCGTGGCGGCTGCGGCCCAGCCGCTCCGCCAGCGCGCCCGAGGAGGCCAGCGTCTGCGCGGTCCAGCGGAAGTCCACGAACACCGAGTCCGCGACCGGGCCCCGGCGGTCCTCGAAGAACTCCTGGTTGAGCCCGTTCAGGGCGCCCTGCCAGCCGACCCTGCCGGTGTTGTTCATGGCGTCGTACCAGGTGGTGCGCAGCCCGTGCGGCTCGCCCGCCGCGCGCAGCGCGCGCAGGAACTCCCGCATCCGCACGGCGAGTCCGCTGTCGCCGCCGTCGGTCTCGGCATTGACGAACCATCCGTCGAAGCCGTGGGCGACCGCGACGCGGACCAGCTGCCCGGCGAGGGGGAAGCGGCCGTGGGAATCCCGCTGGACGAGCTCCCGCGTCCAGCGGAGGTCGCCGCCGTACGCCACGGGCGGCAGGAAGACGTTGCCCAGGACGCGGACGCCGTTGCGGTGGGCGGCGTCGGTCACGGGCGCGTTGGGGGCGAGCACGATCCCCTCGCCGGCTGAGCCGCCCCAGAAGACCAGCTCGTCGAGGTACGCCCAGTGGGTGGGCGCGTAGTGGTCGGCGGTGGCGGAGCCCTGGGAGGGGTTCCGGGCGGTGGGGCCGAAGGAGACGAGGGCGGAGATCCGGGCCTGTCCGGCGCGGGCGCCCGGATGGGGCGGGACCGGGGTGAAGCGCGGGGCCAGCGGGACGCTGGAGGTGTTGTGCGGCAGGTCGGGGTCGCTCTCCGGGGCCCACCGCTTGAGCGAGCGCCAGACGACGCCCGGACCGGGGGAGCCCGGGGGGACGGAGTCCGGGAACCAGTAGGAGGCGTACGGGGCCAGGTCGTCCGGCACCGGAGTGCCGCTCGGCGCCCCGGCTCGGGCGGACGCCGCACCGGCCGGGACGGGCGTACCCAGCAGCGCGGCGGCCCCGGCGCCGGCCCCGGCGGCGAGCAGCCCGCGCCGGGTGGGGCGCGGGAACGGGCGGGCGGTGCCGGTGCGGGGGTCGAGGCGGTCGCCGGTCTCGGACATGCGGGGCTCCTCCGGAGGGGTCGGGCGGGTGGACGGCCCCGGGCTCGGCGCCGGGACGGCCCCCGCGGCCGGGCGGGGCGGGGGCCTTCGCCGGTGGGCGGGTGGCCGGGCGGCTCCGTGGCACGTCGGGCCGTGACGGGCCGGGGCATGCCGGTCAGGTGAGGGGCGGGGCGGGGAGTACCCGCGTGATGCCGCGTGCCGCCAGGTGGGCCGCGTCCTCGGCGAGTTCGGCCAGCACCACCGCCGGCCGGACCCCGTCGGCGGTGAGCGCCGCCCAGGCCTCGAAGAACGCGCCGCCCGGGGCGCACACCGAGCGCCGCGGCGCCTCCTGTGCCCCGCCCACGTCCACGGCCAGGGCGGTGGTCCGTACGGCGGGCCGGTGCTTGCGGCCCCGCCACTCCTCGGTGATACGGGCGACGGCCGCGCCGGCCGGCTTGGTCCGGCGGTCGTTGGTGAGCAGCCCGAGGCCGTACTCCACCTCCGGGAAGTCCGCCAGGTCCCGGGACACGTCGTGCGAGGACCACCAGGTCACTCCCCAAAGATCCGTGCAGTCCAGGGCGTTGGCCAGGGTCGCCGTAGTGAACCGCGCCGCCCGCTCCGGCCCGATCAGCGGCGCCGGCGCCCCGACCTCCTGGAGCCATACCGGGCGCCGCGGGTCCGGGGCCCAGGCCTTGGACAGCTCGATCAGGTACGCGGCATGGTGCTCGGTCGCCGTCCCGGCCGGGCCGTGGCGCTGGGCGGTGCCGTTGAACACCCAGGAGTGCACCGCGGTGGCCGCCCCCAGCCGGGCCGCCTGGGCCGCGGTGAAGGGGTGGCCGTCCCGGTACCAGGCGGCGTCGTACTCCGCGTGCACGTGGAAACGGCCCGGCGCACCCTCCTCGCACGCGGCGAGCATCCGCTCCAGCCAGCGCCCGGCCTGCTCGCGGGTGATCCGGTCGGGGTCGGGGTGGGGGTCGTCGGAGAACTGGTTGACCTCGTTCCCCACCGTCATGCCCAGGAAGTTGGACCGCTCGGCCAGGGCGTCGGCCAGGGTGCGCAGGTACTCCTCCTGGCCGGAGACCACCTCGGGGTCGGTGAAGAGGCCGCGCCGGTGCCAGGTCCCCGTCCAGGAAGGCAGGAAGTCGAAGCTCGACAGGTGCCCCTGCAGCCCGTCCACGGCGACGTCGAGCCCGCGCGCGGCGGCCGCGTCGGCGAGCGCGACGAGCTGCTCGACGGCGCGCGGCCGGATGAGCGTCCGGTTCGGCTGGAACACCGGCCACAGCGGGAAGACGCGGACGTGGTCCAGGCCGAGCGACGCGATGGAGTCGAGGTCGGCCGCGACCTCGTCGAGGTCGAAGTCCAGCCAGTGGTGGAACCAGCCCCGCGCCGGCGTGTAGTTCGCGCCGAAGCGCAGGGTGCGGGGGGCGGCCTCTGCGGGCATGCGGCTCCCTGGAGTCCTGAGGAATTCTCCGGGCGACACCACAAGCTGCCGGGTCATGCGGGAGCAAGTCAACAGGGCCTCGAACCGACGGACTTCGTGCTCCCGCGGGTGAGGGGGCGCCGACCTGCGGAGCCGCCTGCTCATACCGACCCGGCAGGTACCCGGCCGGCTGTCGAGCGTGGCCCGCCGGAGCCCCGCGAGAGCGCGGCGCCGCCCCCGGCGCATACTGATTCCCGAACCCTCCCTGGAGCCGCCACCGTGACCAGCCCCGCCGCACCCCTTCCCGTACCGCGGGCCGACGCCCCGGCCTCCGGCCCGACGGTGGCGATCGACATCGGCGGCACGAAGATCGCCGGGGCGCTGGTGCACCCCGACGGCACGATGACGGCCACCACCCGCCGCCCGACCCCGCGCGGCACGGACGCGGAGGCCGTCATGGCCGCGGTGGCCGAGGTCGTCGCCGACCTGTCCGGCTCCGAGCTGTGGTCCTCGGCGGTCCGCTGCGGGATCGGCAGCGCCGGTCCCGTGGACACCTCCAGGGGCACGGTCAGCCCGGTCAACATCGGAGCGTGGCGGGATTTCCCGGTACACGCCCGGATCGCGGCGGAGCTCGCGGCGCGCGGCGCCGAACTGCCCACCGTGCTGGTCGGCGACGGCGTGGCGATGACCGCCGCCGAGCATTGGCTGGGCGCGGCCCGCGGGCACGCGAACGCCCTCTGCATGGTGGTCTCCACGGGGGTCGGCGGCGGGCTCGTACTGAACAACCGGCTCCACCCCGGCCCCACCGGCAATGCGGGTCACATCGGCCACATCAGCGTCGCCTTCGACGGCGAGCGGTGCGCCTGCGGCGGCCACGGCTGCGTCGAGTCGATCGCCTCCGGCACGGCCATCGCCCGCTGGGCCCTGGCGCAGGGCTGGACCCCCGGCGAGGACGCCACCGCGGCGGGCGTGGCGGTCGCCGCCGGGGCCGGGGACCCGATCGCGCTGGCCGCCTTCGACCGGGCCGGGCGCGCCCTGGCCGCTGCCATCGCGGCCACCGCGACCCTGGTCGAGACCGACATCGCCGTCATCGGCGGCGGCGTGGCGGCCTCCGGAGACGTCCTCTTCGCGCCGATCCGGCGCCACCTGGCCGCCTACGCCGCGCTCTCCTTCGTCAAGGACCTGCAGGTGGTGCCGGCGACGCTGGGCACCCACGCGGGGCTGATCGGCGCGGCCGCGGCGGCGGCGATGCTGCTGCCGGGATGACGGGCACGGGCGACGGCGACGGGCGCCGTCCGGCCCTGGGCGGGCGGGCGCCGGGTACGGGCGCGGGCCCGGCGCGGCCCGCGGGGACCGCTACGGCTTGACGGACCGGTAGTACCGCCGGGCGCCCTCGTGCAGTTCCAGCGGGTCGGTGTAGATCGCCGTCCGCAGGTCCACCAGCTGCGCGGCGTGCACCACGCCCCCGATCCTGTCGCGGCTGTCGATCACCGTCCGCGTGAACTGCTCGGTCAGCTCCGGGTCGGCGTTCTCCGTGGTCACCAGCAGATTGGGCACGGCGAGCGTGGCCACGGCGCCGGTGTTGCGGGCCAGCGCGTAGGCGTCCTGCGGCATCACGGCGGCCCGGTAGTGGCGTGCGGGGCTTCCGCTGTCCTGAAGCTGCTCCACCAGGTCGCCCAGCTGCACCAGACGGATCTCGAACCGCTCCGACAGCTCGCGCACCGCGTTCGTCGGGAGGCCGCCGGACCAGAAGAAGGCGTCGATCCGGCCCGCCTCCAACTCGGCCGGCATGGTGTCGATGCCGATGGACACCGGAGTGACGTCCCGTGCGGGGTCCAGGCCGGCCGCCGTCAGGAGGCGCTCCGATATGAGCCGTACCCCCGAGCCGTCCTGGCCGATCGCCACCCGCAAGCCGCGCAGGTCCCGCGCCGACTGCACCCGGGACCCGGCGGGCACCACCAGCTGCACGTAGTCGTCGTAGAGCCGGGCGCACCCGCGCAGCCGGTCCGCTCCCGGCTTCCGGTCGATCCCGTACTTGGAGACGGCGTCGGCCGTCGCCACCGTGAAGTCGGCCTCCCCGGAGGCGACCCGCCGGAGGTTCTGCTGCGAGCCCTCGCTCGTCTCCAGGCGCACCGTCATCTCGGGCATGTCCTGGCGCAGCTCCTGTTCGAGCAGCTCGCCGTAGCGGTGGTAGACGCCGTTACGGACCCCCGTGCTGAAGGTCAGCCCACCCCTGAGCTCCGGCTCCCCGAAAGGTTTCAGCCACCACACCAGGACACCGAGCACGGCCAGAACGGCCACCAGGGCCCGCAGGCCGTGGCGCCTGCTGATCCGGGGCGGTACGAGAGGCATGGCCGCGATCCTGCCACCCGCCCGCCGTCCTGTCACGGCACGGCCGCCTTCCGGCGGGCGGGGCACCCGGCGGACCGGAGGGCTCCCGGGTACCGCCTACCCTTGTTGCATGACCAGCAGCAGCGACCGGAGCACGGCAGTGGACGTCAAGGGAACATACGAGGTGCGCACCTACGGGTGCCAGATGAACGTGCACGACTCCGAGCGGCTGTCCGGTCTGCTGGAGGGCGCCGGCTACACGCGCGCCCCCGAGGGCTCCGACGGCGACGCTGACGTCGTCGTCTTCAACACCTGCGCCGTCCGCGAGAACGCCGACAACAAGCTGTACGGCAACCTCGGCCGGCTCGCCCCCATGAAGACCAAGCGCCCCGGCATGCAGATCGCCGTCGGAGGCTGCCTCGCCCAGAAGGACCGCGACACCATCGTCAAGCGGGCCCCCTGGGTCGATGTGGTCTTCGGCACGCACAACATCGGCAAGCTCCCCGTGCTGCTGGAGCGCGCCCGGATCCAGGACGAGGCGCAGGTCGAGATCGCCGAGTCGCTGGAGGCCTTCCCCTCCACGCTCCCGACCCGCCGCGAATCCGCGTACGCCGCCTGGGTCTCGATCTCCGTCGGCTGCAACAACACCTGCACCTTCTGCATCGTCCCGGCGCTGCGCGGCAAGGAGGAGGACCGCCGGCCCGGCGACATCCTCGCCGAGGTGGAGGCCCTCGTCGCCGAGGGCGTCTCGGAGATCACCCTGCTCGGCCAGAACGTGAACGCGTACGGCTCCGACCTGGGCGACCGCGAGGCCTTCAGCAAGCTGCTGCGGGCCTGCGGGCAGATCGAGGGCCTGGAGCGGGTCCGCTTCACCTCCCCGCACCCGCGCGACTTCACGGATGACGTGATCGCGGCGATGGCGCAGACCCCGAACGTCATGCCGCAGCTGCACATGCCGCTGCAGTCCGGCTCGGACCGCATCCTGAAGGCGATGCGCCGCTCGTACCGGCAGGAGCGCTTCCTCGGCATCATCGAGAAGGTCCGCGCCGCCATCCCGCACGCGGCGATCTCCACCGACATCATCGTCGGCTTCCCCGGCGAGACGGAGGAGGACTTCCAGCAGACCATGCACACCGTGCGCGAGGCGCGCTTCGCGAACGCCTTCACCTTCCAGTACTCCAAGCGGCCCGGCACCCCCGCCGCCGACATGGACGGGCAGATCCCCAAGGAGGTCGTCCAGGAGCGCTACATGCGCCTGGTCGCCCTCCAGGAGGAGATCTCCTGGGAGGAGAACAAGAAGCAGGTCGGCCGCACGCTGGAAGTCATGGTCGCGGAGGGCGAGGGCCGCAAGGACGGCGCCACCCTGCGCCTCTCCGGCCGCGCCCCCGACAACCGGCTGGTGCACTTCACGAAGCCGGAGGCGGAGGTCCGCCCGGGTGACGTCGTCGTCGTGGACATCACCTACGCGGCCCCGCACCACCTCCTGGCCGAGGGTCCCACCCTGACGGTGCGCCGCACCCGCGCCGGCGACGCATGGGAGAAGCGCAACGCCGCCCCGGCCGGGCCGGCGGGCGTCATGCTCGGCATCCCGACGCTGGGCGTCCCGGCCCCCCTCCCGGCGGCCGCCTCCGGCTGCGCGGCCCCGCAGGGCTGACCGGCCGCGCGGCCCCGCGGGGCCGGCGGCCCGGGCCGGCCGGGGGCGGGCCGCGTTAGGCTGCTGATCATGCTTGTAGCCGCCGCCGTCTGTCCCGCCCCGCCGCTGCTCGTGCCCGAGGTCGCCGCCGGGGCCGCCGCCGAGCTCGGCGCCGCCCGCACCGCCTGCTCCGACGCCCTCGCCGTGCTCGCGGCCTCCCGTCCCGACCTGCTGGTCGTCGTCGGGGCCGCCGACCGGGACCACCGGGGGCCCTACCCCCAGGGCTCCCGCGGCAGCTTCCGCGGCTTCGGGGTCGAGGCCGGCGTACAGCTCGGAGAGGGCGACGAGGGGCCGCGCCTGCTGCCCCCCTCGCTCGCCGTCGGGGCCTGGCTGCTGCGCCGCGCCCGCTGGGGCGCGGCCCCCGTCGAGGGGCTCGGCGTGGCGGAGGCGCTGGACACCGCGCGCTGCCTGGAGGCGGGCCGGGAGATCGCCGCCCGCGCCGCCCGGGTCGCGCTCCTCGTGATGGGCGACGGCAGCGCCTGCCGGACCCTCAAGGCCCCCGGCTACCTCGACGAGCGCGCCGCCGGCTTCGACGCGGCCGCGGCCCGCGCCCTCGGCGCCGCCGACACGGCCGCCCTCGCCGCCCTCGACGCCGGGCTCGCCGCCGAACTCCAGGCCGCGGGCCGGGCGGCCTGGCAGGTCCTGGCCGGCGCCGCCGAGGGAGCGGGCCTGGACGGGCGCCTGCTGTACGAGGACGCGCCGTACGGCGTCGGGTACGTCGTCGCCGCCTGGTCGTGACCTCCGTGCGCCGCCGGGCCCGGCCCTCGGGCCCGGTCCGGCGCCCGGCCGCCCGGTCCGGTCCGGCGCCCGCCCGGCACGACGGAAGGGGCGCGCACCGGCCCAAGCCGGTGCGCGCCCCTTTCCCGAAACCGCGTCAGGAAGCGACCGGCGGCGTCGGCCCGCCGGGAGCGTCCTTGTGAGCGACCTTGCCCAAGGCCTCCTTGGCCTTGCCCGTACCGCTCGTGATCTGACCGCTGTACTTGCCCTTGGTCTTGGAGTCCACGGCCTTGGCGACCTTGTCCAGGCCTTCGCTGATCCTGCCCTCGTTCTTCTGGGCGAGGCCCCCGACCTTGTCCTTCGCCGGGGCGAGCTTGGCCTTCAGATTGTCCAGCAGACCCATGGGGCACCTTCCGTTCGGCAGTGGCTACGTACGGGCGCCCTCGCCGGCCTCGCTGTCCGCGGCCACCGCTGCGGACTGCTGCTTCGGAATCTCCACGGCCTCCGCCGCCGGAGCTTCCGCAACAACCGCCCCGGCCTCGGCCTCCTCGGCCGTACCGGACTCCGGAGTCAGGGTCTCGGTCGCGTCCTGCTCGGTCGCGTCCTCGTCCTTACCGCCGAAAAGCCGACGAAAAATGCCCATCTCTACTCCCATAACGCTACTCGTGTGAGTGGAGTTCCGCTGCGGCCGGACCGGCCTGCCAGGCGCGTGCGCCTTGGCGGAACCACGTCAGGGCAACGACGTGGACTCCGCCCCGTCACCTCACCCGTTCGGGTACATGCCGCGGGGTTTGCGAGGATGGGGTCGTGAGGAAAGCAGCCCCCGCCCCGCGGGTCATCGCCGTCGTAGGACCCACCGCGGCCGGAAAGTCCGATCTGGGCGTGGCCCTGGCCCGTCATTTCGACGGCGAAGTCGTCAACGCCGACTCCATGCAGCTCTACCGGGGGATGGACATCGGCACCGCGAAGCTGACGACCGCGGAGCGCGGCGGAGTCCCGCACCACCTCCTCGACGTCTGGGAGGTCACCGAGACCGCGAGCGTCGCCGAGTACCAGCGCCTCGCCCGCGCCGAGATCGACGCCCTCCTCGCCCAGGGCCGCACGCCGGTCCTCGTCGGCGGATCCGGCCTCTACGTCCGGGGCGCCCTCGACGCCATGGAGTTCCCCGGCACCGACCCGGAGGTCCGCGCCCGGCTGGAGGAGGAGGCCACGCTCCGCGGCCCCGGAGCCCTGCACGCACGGCTCGCCGCGGCCGACCCGGCCGCCGCGCGGGCCATCCTGCCCAGCAACGGCCGCAGGATCGTCCGCGCGCTGGAGGTCATCGAGATCACCGGCCGCCCCTACACCGCCAACCTCCCCGGCCACGAGTCCGTCTACGACACCGTGCAGATCGGCGTCGACGTGGCCCGGCCCGAACTCGACGAGCGGATCGCACAGCGCGTCGACCGCATGTGGGAGGCCGGGCTGGTCGACGAGGTCCGCGCGCTGGAGGCCCGCGGTCTGCGCCACGGAATGACCGCCTCCAGGGCGCTCGGCTACCAGCAGGTGCTCACCGCGCTCGCGGGGGAGTGCACCGAGGACGAGGCGCGGACCGAGACCGTCCGCGCCACGAAGCGCTTCGCGCGCCGCCAGGACTCGTGGTTCCGCCGCGACCCGCGGGTGCACTGGCTCAGCGGGGCCGCCGCCGACCGGGGGGAACTCCCCGGACTCGCGCAGTCGTTGGTCGAACGAGCGGTCACAGCCTGATCACGTGATGGCATCGGGACGCCCCGGGCGCCTGTCGCGGGCCCGGGACCGTGCCATCATCAAACTCGTGCCGGTGCGGTCACCGGCGGCGAACTGCGGCGTACTGAGTCCGAGTGGGGAGGGCGCGTGGCGATGGAGGCCGGCCCTCGTGACACCGGGCGGGACGAGACCCTGCGGGAAGCGGACCCGATGCTTCTCGACGGGCCGGACGGGTCCGTCGGACCTGACGGCCCCGCAGCGCTCGGCCTGCCCGCCGAACCGGCGCGCCTGACCCCCGACGGGCCGGACGCCCCGGACTCCGCCGAGGCCCAGGCGGCCGCCGGCCCCGCGGTCGAGGTCGAACTGCGCCCCCAGCGACGCCTGCGCCTGTGGCAGATCGCCCCCATCGTGATGCTCGCCGCGGCCGGCTCGCTGATGTTCGCCTTCCCGCTCGCCTTCGAGTTCGGCGACGGCGGAGCCGTGGTCGCCATGCTCGGCTTCCTCATCAGCTGCTGCGCCGGCGGCTGGGGGATGATGGCCGCGCGCCGCGTCGGCTACACCTGGCCCGGCCTCCCGGCCCGGGGGAGCGGCCGCCGCCCCGACTGGCGCATGGCCGCGCTGTACGCGGCCCTCGCCCTCGCCGTCGTCGCCCTGGCCGTCTACCGGGTCGCCCGCCTGCGCTGAGGGCCGTACCCCTGGGGACCGCGCCCGACCGCCCCGCCCCCGGCGTACACCCCGCGGACCTGCGGACACCACCCCGCGGACCCGACGGACACCCCGCGGACCGCTCGGCGCCGCACCCGGGGCCCTCGGTACGATGGCCCGGTGACGCAGACCAGCCTCTCCTTCCTCAAGGGCCACGGCACCGAGAACGACTTCGTGATCGTCCCGGACCCGGACAACACCGTCGAGCTGCCCGCATCCGCCGTCGCCGCCCTGTGCGACCGGCGCGCCGGGATCGGCGCCGACGGCGTCCTCCACGTGGTGCGGTCCGCGGCCCACCCCGAGGCGGCGCACCTGGCCGACGAGGCCGAGTGGTTCATGGACTACCGCAACGCCGACGGCTCCATCGCCGAGATGTGCGGCAACGGCGTGCGCGTCTTCGCCCGCTACCTCCAGCACGCCGGCCACGTCGAGCCCGGCGACCTCGCCGTCGCCACCCGGGGCGGGGTCAAGCGGGTCCACCTCGACAAGACGGGCGACGTCACCGTCTCCATGGGCCGCGCCGAGCTCCCCGATGGCGACGTCACCGTCGGCGTCGGCGCCCGGACCTGGCCCGCGCGCAACGTGAACATGGGCAACCCGCACGCCGTCGCCTTCGTCGACAGCCTCGACGACGCCGGCACCCTCGACACCGCCCCGGCCTTCTCCCCGGCGTCCGCCTACCCGGCCGGAGTCAACGTCGAGTTCGTCGTCGACCGCGGCCCCCGGCACGTCGCCATGCGCGTCCACGAGCGCGGCTCGGGCGAGACCCGCTCCTGCGGCACCGGCGCCTGCGCGGTCGCCGTGGCCGCCATCCGCCGCGACGGCGCCGACCCGGCGGCCACCGGCGAACCGGCCACGTACACCGTCGACCTGCCCGGCGGAACCCTGACGATCACCGAGCACCCGGACGGCCGGATCGACATGACCGGACCGGCCGTCATCGTCGCCGCCGGGGAGTTCGACCCCGCCTGGCTCACCGAAACGGCTTTCGGCTGAAGCTTCCCTCCAATAGGTGATCCGTTTCACGCTGCGCGAGAGGTGGACTGCGCCACGTGGTGGGGTCGGTAACATCAGGCACCGGCCCTGAGGGCTCACCGCATGCCCGCCACCGCCGGTCGAAGCCGCCGGAGGTGCCCATGAGTGCAGAGGCCACGAACCCCGAAGCACATCCCGACGCGCGCCCTGAGCTCCGCAGACGGGGCCGGACCAGGCTCGATCTGCGCCGCCTCGGGCGCGCGGCCCTGCTCGGGCCGACGTCCCGGGACCGTCTCCCGGACGCGATCGGACACGTCGCCGAGGCGCACCGCGCCCACCATCCGGACGCCGACCTGTCCGTTCTGCGCCGTGCCTACCTGCTCGCCGAGACCTCGCACCGCGGTCAGATGCGCAAGAGCGGTGAGCCGTACATCACACATCCGCTCGCCGTCACCCTGATCCTGGCCGAACTGGGCGCCGAGACAACGACCTTGACGGCCTCGCTCCTCCACGACACCGTCGAGGACACCGAGGTGACCCTCGACCAGGTCGGCGAGGAGTTCGGCGACGAGGTCCGCTTCATCGTCGACGGCGTCACCAAGGTGGAGAAGATCGACTACGGCGCCGCCGCCGAGCCCGAGACCTTCCGCAAGATGCTCGTCGCCACCGGCAACGACGTCCGCGTGATGTCCATCAAACTCGCCGACCGCCTGCACAACATGCGGACCCTGGGCGTCATGCGCCCCGAGAAACAGGCCCGCATCGCCAAGGTCACCCGCGACGTCCTCATCCCGCTCGCCGAACGGCTCGGCGTCCAGGCCCTGAAGACCGAGCTGGAGGACCTCGTCTTCGCGATCCTGCACCCCGAGGAGTACGAGCGCACCCGCGCCCTCATCGCTGCTCACGCCGGCGAGCGCGACCCGCTGCCCGCCATCGCCGACTCCGTACGGGCCGTGCTGCGCGACGCCGGCATCGCCGCCGAGGTCCACGTCCGGCCGCGGCACTTCGTCTCCGTCCACCGCATCGCCCTCACACGCGGCGAGCTGCGCGGCTCCGACTTCGGCCGCATCCTCGTCCAGGTCGGCGAGAACGCCGACTGCTACGCGGTCCTGGGCGAGCTCCACACCTGCTTCACCCCGGTCGTCTCCGAGTTCAAGGACTTCGTCGCCGCCCCGAAGTTCAACCTCTACCAGTCCCTGCACACGGCCATCGCCACGCCCGAGGGGTACGTCGCCGAGGTCATCGTCCGGACCCGGCAGATGCACCGCGTCGCCGAGGCGGGCGTGGTGGCGCTCGGCAATCCCTACGCCACCGGCACCTCGCCGGACGCCGCCGACTGCGACGAGGAGCGGGTGGACCCGACCCGGCCCGGCTGGCTCTCCCGGCTGCTCGACTGGCAGCAGTCCGCGCCCGACCCCGACACCTTCTGGACCGTCCTGCGCGCCGAGCTCGCCCAGGACCGGGAGATCACCGTCTTCCGCGCCGACGGCGGCACCCTGGGCCTGCCGGCCGGCGCCAGCTGCATCGACGCCGCCTACGCCCAGCACGGCGAGGCGGCCCACGGCTGTATCGGCGCCCGGGTCAACGGGCGCCTCACCTCCCTCTCCTCCGGCCTCGCCGACGGGGACACCGTCCAGCTGCTGCTCGCGCACGACGCCTCCTCCGGGCCCGCCGCCGAGTGGCTGGACCACGCGCGGACCCCCGCCGCCAGGATCGCGATCAGCAGCTGGCTCCAGGCCCATCCCGACCCGGCGATGGGCACCACCAGCGCCGCCCGCGCACCGCTGTCCGTCGTCGGAGCCCGGGGCGGCGGCGGCAACGCCGTCGCCGACCTGCCCGACGCCACCGTGCGGCTCGCCGGGTGCTGCACCCCGGTACCGCCCGACGCGGTCGCCGGGTTCGTCGTCCGGGGCGGAGTCGTCACCGTGCACCGCGTGCAGTGCGCCACCGTGGCCCAGATGCGCGCGGTGGGCCGCACCTCGGTCGCCGTGCACTGGCGTGCCACGGCGGACTGCCGGGTCACCCTGCTCGCCGAATCGTTCGGCCGCCCGCACCTGCTGGCCGACCTGACCGAGGCCATCGCCCGCGAGGGCGTCGAAGTCGTCTCCGCGACCGTGGAGCCCCCGGTCGAACAGCGGGTCCGGCACACCTACACGCTCCTGCTGCCCGACGCGACGGGCCTGACCGCCCTGATGCGCGCCATGCGGGACGTGCCGGGGGTCTACGACGTCAGCCGCGCGTAGCGTCCTCCGCCGCCGGACCCACCCGTACGGGTGGCCCCCTCGCGCGCCGGGCGCACCCGCGGTGCGGGGCCTGGTAAGCGGTGGTGGATGCAGCTCACCTCCCCGCGCCTGCGCGCCGCCCTGCTCGCCGCGGCCTCCCTCACCCTCGTCGCCGCCGTGCTGCCCCCGCCGACGCCCCTGGGCATCGGGGACCGGCTGTTCCCGGAGCTCGGGAACCCCGGGTACGACGTGCTCTCGTACGACCTGTCCTTCACGTACAAGGACAACCGCACCCCGCTCGACGCCGTCACCGTGATCCACGCGCGGACGCTGGAGCCGATGGAGCGGGTCAACCTGGACTTCACCCACGGCAAGGTGGCCTCCGCCGAGGTCAACGGGGAACCCGCCCGGTTCGAGAGCGCAGGGGAGGACCTCGTGCTGACCCCCGCGCGCCCGGTGGCGGCCAACGGCCCGCTGCACATCACGGTCCGGCACACCAGCGATCCGCGCGGGCGCGGCGACGGCGGCTGGGTGCCCACCGAGGACGGCCTGGCCATGGCCAACCAGGCGGACGCCGCCCACCGGGTCTTCCCCTGCAACGACCACCCCGCCGACAAGGCGTACTTCACCTTCCGGATCACCGCCCCGGCCGGGCTCACGGCCGTGGCCAACGGGGTGCCCGGCGCGCTGCCGGCCCGCCGGGCGGGCGCCGGCACCACCTGGACGTACCGGACGCTGCACCCGATGGCCACCGAGCTCGCCCAGGTCTCGGTCGGCCGCTCCGCCGTCGTCCACTCCACCGGACCGCACGGCCTGCCGCTGCGGGACGTGGTGCCCGCCGAGGACCGCAAACGGCTGGCCCCCTGGCTGAGGAAGACCGCCGGCCACGTCGAGTGGATGGAGCAGCGGGTCGGCCGCTACCCCTTCGAGAACTACGGCATCCTGGTCGCCCGGGCCACGACCGGCTTCGAGCTGGAGACGCAGACCCTCTCGCTCTTCGAGCACGGCCTGTTCTCGGGGGAGGGCTACCCCGACTGGTACGTGGAGTCCGTCATGGTCCACGAGCTGGCCCACCAGTGGTTCGGCGACAGCGTGACCCCGCGGACCTGGTCCGACCTGTGGCTCAACGAGGGGCACGCCACCTGGTACGAGGCGCTGTACGCGGACGGCCTCGGCGCGTACTCCCTGGAGCGGCGCATGCGCGAGGCGTACCAGCGCTCCGACCAGTGGCGGGCGGCGGGCGGCCCCCCGGCCGCCCCGAAGGCCGCCGCCCCCGGCCAGAAGATCGGGCTGTTCAGGCCGGTGGTCTACGACGGCGCCGCACTGATCCTCTACGCCCTGCGCCAGGAGATCGGCGCCGCGGCCTTCGACCGGGTCCAGCGGCGCTGGGTGGCGGAACACAAGGACGCGGTGGCCGGCACGGCCGACTTCGTACGCCTGGCCTCGCAGGAGGCCGGCCGGGACCTCACGGCCTTCCTGCAGCCGTGGCTGTACGGGGAGACGACCCCGGCGATGCCCGGCCACCCGGAGTGGAGCAGCGCGAAAAGGGTGTGACGGGCGTGGAACGGGCATGTCACCATCGACGAGGCCGTTCGGGGAATCCCCCGATGATGTGACACGTTGAACGTGACAGTGTGCTGTGACAATCGTGACGGGACACTCCGCGCGCTCCACGGGCCGCGGCCGACGCATTCGAAACGACGTAAGGATCCAATGACCTCCTCTTCTTCCCCTTCCCAGGACGCGCGGGACGCACAGGACGTGCCGGACTCGCCGAGCTTCACCGAGAGCCTTCGGGCCGATGCCCTGATGGAAGAGGACGTCGCCTGGAGCCACGAGATCGACGGAGACCGGGACGGCGAGCAGTTCGAGCGCTCCGAGCGCGCGGCCCTGCGGCGCGTGGCCGGCCTCTCCACCGAACTCGAAGACGTCACCGAGGTCGAGTACCGGCAGCTGCGCCTCGAGCGCGTCGTGCTCGTCGGTGTCTGGACCTCCGGCACGGTGACCGACGCGGACAACTCCCTCGCGGAGCTGGCCGCCCTCGCCGAGACCGCGGGCGCCCTCGTACTCGACGGCGTGATCCAGCGCCGCGACAAGCCCGACCCGGCCACCTTCATCGGCTCCGGCAAGGCGCGGGAGCTGCGCGACATCGTGATGGAGAGCGGCGCCGACACCGTCGTCTGCGACGGCGAGCTCAGCCCCGGCCAGCTCATCGCCCTCGAAGACGTCGTCAAGGTGAAGGTGGTCGACCGGACCGCCCTCATCCTCGACATCTTCGCCCAGCACGCCAAGTCCCGGGAGGGCAAGGCGCAGGTGGCGCTCGCGCAGATGCAGTACATGCTGCCGCGCCTGCGCGGCTGGGGTGCCTCGCTGTCCCGCCAGATGGGCGGCGGCGGCGGTGGCGGCATGGCCACCCGAGGGCCCGGTGAGACCAAGATCGAGACGGACCGGCGGCGCATCCGCGAGAAGATGGCGAAGATGCGCCGGGAGATCGCGGACATGAAGACCGGCCGCGACATCAAGCGGCAGGAACGGCGCCGCAACAAGGTGCCCTCGGTCGCCATCGCCGGCTACACCAACGCCGGAAAGTCCTCGCTGCTCAACCGCCTCACCGGCGCGGGCGTGCTGGTGGAGAACGCGCTGTTCGCCACCCTCGACCCGACCGTGCGCCGGGCCGAGACGCCCAGCGGCCGGATCTACACCCTGGCCGACACCGTCGGCTTCGTCCGGCACCTGCCCCACCACCTCGTCGAGGCGTTCCGCTCCACGATGGAGGAGGTCGGCGACTCCGACCTCATCCTGCACATCGTGGACGGCTCGCACCCGGCGCCGGAGGAGCAGCTGGCGGCCGTGCGCGAGGTGATCCGCGAGGTCGGCGCGGTCAACGTGCCCGAGATCGTGGTGATCAACAAGGCGGACGCGGCGGACCCGCTCGTGCTCCAGCGGCTGCTGCGCATCGAACGGCACTCCATCGCCGTCTCGGCCCGCACGGGCCAGGGCATCGAGGAGCTCCTCGCGCTCATCGACTCCGAGCTGCCGCGGCCCGAGGTCGAGGTGGAGGCGCTGGTGCCCTACACCCTCGGCTCCCTGATCGCCAAGGCGCACGCCGAGGGCGAGGTGATCTCCGAGGAGCACACCCCGGAGGGCACGCTGCTCAAGGCGCGGGTCCACGCGGAACTGGCGGCGGACCTGGCACCGTACGCGCTCGCCAAGCAGTGACGCGTACGCGTGCGGGCGCACGCACCTGAAGACGGCCGAGGGCCCCCTGCACCGCAGGGGGCCCTCGCTGGTCCCGGCCGGCTCGCCGCCGTGCCGTCCGCCGTCGCCGCGGGCGGCCCGCCGTGACCGGACGACTACTTGAACTTGCCGCTCACGGCGTCGAAGATGCCCTTCGCCTCCGGGCCCAGACGGGGCCCGGCCAGCCAGCCCGCCTTGACCGGACCGATCGAGGTGTTCGACACCAGGGCCGGCTTGCCGTCGGCGCCCGCCGCGACCCAGCCGCCACCGGAGGAACCGCCGGTCATCGTGCACCCGATGCGGTACATCACGGGGGCGGCCGCGTTCAGCGACAGCCGGCCCGGCTTGCCGGCGCACCGGAAGGCCCGCTGGCCGTCGAAGGGGGCTGCCGCCGGGTAGCCCGTGGCCGTGATCGTGGAGACCTTCGGCACGGCCGGGGCGTTGAACTCCACCGGCAGAGCCGAACCGACGGTCTCCTCCAGGGACTTGCCGCTGCCCGACTCCGGGGTCACGTGGAGCACGGCGAAGTCGTACGGGGCGCCCGCGCCGCCGGTCGGACCGCCGCTCGCGATCCACTGGTCGGAGGTCTGCGCCCAGTCGCTCCACCAGACACCGTAGGGAGCCACCTGCTCGCGCGGGGCGCCCTTGAGCTGAGCGGCGGGCTTGCCCGCGTTGTTGTAGGACGGGACGAAGGCGATGTTGCGGTACCAGCCGCCGGACTTGCCCGCGTGCACGCAGTGGCCGGCCGTCCAGACCATGTTGGACTTGCCGGGGTGCGCGGGGTCCTTGACGACGGTCGCCGAGCAGACCATCGAGCCCTCGGGCCCGTCGAAGAAGACCTTGCCGGCCTCCGGGGCACTCTGGTGGTAGGGCGGAGTCGCCGCAACGGCCGCCACCGGCACCGGTGCCGGGTCGGTGACGCCCTGGTCCCTGCCCGCGTCCGGATCGACGACGGGGCGCTGCGGCTGCTCGGCGTCACGCATCCGGTCCGGGTCCCACAGACCCTCGATGATCGGGTTGACGTAGTCGCCCGCCTCGCGGAGCCAGTCCTCTCTCTTCCAGTTCTTCCACTCGCCCCCCTTCCACTTCTCCAAGTCGATGCCGTGCTGCCTGAGCCTGTCCTTGAGCTGGTCCGGGATGTTGATCCCGTCCGTACCCGGGAGGCTCGCCGCCACGGTCGGCTTGGCGTCGCCGCCGGCCTCCCCGTCGCCGGGGCCGCAGGCCGCGGCGGTCAGCGCGAGCGCGGCCGCGCACAGGATCGCGGTGACCGGTCGGTTCGGTCGCATGTCTTTCGTCCCCCTGTTGGATTCGAGGCGTGGAGTGCAGCACCCCACTATGCCGCTGCCGCCCAGGACGACACCGGCCGGGGCCGCGGTTCCCGCCTGTCCGGCCTGGCCCGGCAAGGATCTTGGGCCCACCCGTGATCCGCCGCCGCCATCGTCGTTGGTACGTACGGGGGATGGGGGAGCAGCGTTCACGTTCGAAGCGCACTCCGGAAGAGCAATCCGTGCGGGAGGACCGACACTCGTGGCTTTGACCGAGCCCGCGGCGACTGCGGGCGCCGCGCAACTTCCGCCGCAGGTACCTCCGCAGGGCGGCCGGGCGCCCGGCCCGGGTGCCGGCCCGGGTGCCGGCCCGGGTGCCGGCCCGGGTGCCGGCCCGGGTGCCGGCCCGGGTGCCGGCCCGGGTGCCGGCCCGGCGCCCGGTCCGGGGTCCGGTCCGGGGTCCGGGGCCGGTTTCGCCGAGGGCATCCTGCGCAGGCAGGGGCAGCGGGAGTCCGCCGCCCGTACGTACGCGCGCTCCCTGCCCATCGTCCCGGTGCGCGCCCGCGGACTGACCATCGAGGGGGCGGACGGCCGGCGCTACCTCGACTGCCTCTCCGGCGCCGGCACCCTGGCGCTGGGGCACAACCACCCGGTGGTGCTCGAAGCGATCCGGGGCGTCCTGGACTCCGGGGCGCCGCTGCACGTCCTCGACCTCGCGACCCCCGTCAAGGACGCCTTCACCACCGAGCTCTTCGCCAACCTGCCGCCGGCCCTGGCCGCCGACGCGCGCGTCCAGTTCTGCGGGCCGGCCGGCACGGACGCGGTGGAGGCCGCCCTCAAGCTGGTCCGCGCCGCGACGGGCCGCCAGGGGATGCTCGCCTTCACCGGGGCCTACCACGGCATGACCGCCGGCGCCCTGGACGCCTCGGGCGGCGCCCCGGACGTCCGGGTGACCCGCCTGCCGTACCCGCAGGACCACCGCTGCCCGTTCGGGATCGGTGGCGCGCAGGGGGCGGAGCTCGCCGCCCGCTGGACGGAGAGCCTGCTGGACGACCCCAAGGGCGGGGTGCCCGCTCCCGCCGGGATGATCGTCGAACCGGTGCAGGGCGAGGGCGGGGTCCTCCCGGCGCCGGACGCCTGGCTGCGGCGGATGCGGGAGATCACCGCGGCGCGCGGGATCGCGCTCATCGCCGACGAGGTGCAGACCGGTGTCGGCCGGACCGGCGCCTTCTGGGGCGTCGACCACGCCGGTGTGGTGCCCGACGTGATGGTCCTGTCGAAGGCCATCGGGGGCAGCCTGCCGCTGGCCGTCGTCGTCTACCGCGCGGCCCTGGACGTCTGGCCGCCGGGCGCGCACGCCGGGACCTTCCGCGGCAACCAGCTGGCCATGGCCGCCGGCACCGCCACGCTCGCCTACGTACGCGAGAACCGGCTGGCCGAGCGCGCGGCGGCCCTGGGCGAGCGGATGATGACGGCCCTGCGGGGCCTGGCCGCGGCCCACTCCTGCATCGGGGACGTACGGGGCCGCGGCCTGATGATCGGCGTCGAACTCGTCGACCCCGACACGGGGGCCCCCGCCCCCGCCCTCGCCGCGGCCGTCCGCGAGGAGTGCCTGGACCGCGGCCTGATCATCGAACTCGGCGGCCGCCACTCCGCCGTCGCCCGCCTCCTCCCGCCGCTGACCCTCACCGACGAACAGGCCGCGGCGGTCCTCGACCGCCTGGCCGACGCCATCCCGGCCGCCGCCCGCCGGCCCCGCTGAACGCACCGGAGGACCCGCGATGCCCGACCCCCGTCAGCCCGACCCGAGCTCCCTCCCGGCCGAGACCGCCCGCTCTTGGATCCAGGCGCCCGCCCCGGCCTCCCCGACACCCGGCCGGCCGTCGCCGCACCCCCCGGCGGACCCCGGCGCCCCACCGACCCGGGACCGGCAGCCGGGGCGCCCGGACCGGCCGGGGGGTGCGACGGCCGGGGAGTGGCAGCCGCCCTCGGAGCCGGAGCCGGAGCCGGAGCCGGAGCCGGAGCCGGAGCCGGCGTCCGAGGCTCGGCCCGAGCTGGGGCCGCAGCCGGGGCCGGAGCTCGGGCCCGAGTCGGCGCCCAGCCTGTGCGGCCCGGGCCCCGGGCTGCGTGCCGCGGAGCAGAGCCGACCCGGGCCGGCCGCGGGCACACCGCAGCTACCGCCGTCCGCCCCTCGCCCGGGACTCGCCTGGGTCGCCTCGGAACACCCCACCCAACCGAACCCAAGGCCGCCCACCCCACCGGCCGCCGACCTGCCGGCCTCCTACCCGGGGGTCGCCTCCATGGTGACCACCGCGCCCAAGGCCGAGGTGCCGGCGGCCCCCGGTCCGGCGGTCCCGGGCCGCGGCCCGGCCGTAGCGGCCGCGGACGCCGACCCGCCTCCGGCGGATCAGCGGACGGTTCCGCGGCAGAAGGACGGTGTCCCCAGGAGCCGGGCGGTCCGAACCCGCCCGCCCGGAGCGGAGCACGAGGTGGGCTCCGACCCCCTGGACCATGCCGACCCTGCCGTCGCAGCCGAGGCGGCGGCGGTGGAGAACCTGCTCCGCTGCTGGGTGCGGGAAACCGGACTGGGGAGGCCCGACGGCCCGGCCGGGACGCCGTTGCGGATCCCCCTGGCCGCATCCGGCGCGGTCCTGCTCGTCACCGTCCGGCACTGGTCCCGGGCAGGCTGGCACCGTTTCGCCGGAGCCCGGATCGAAGCCGCCCCGGGCGACGCCCCGGGTCTGGACGCCGTCACCCTCGCCGCGCTCATCGCCCGCGAGGGCGCCTACCGCGACGGCGACGGCAACGGCAACGGCAACGGCACCGCCGACCTCGTCGGCCGGGTCGCCGACTCCGTGCGCCGCACCGCGGAGTTCATCGCCGACCGGCGGGCCCGCCCCGTCGCCCCGGCGGCCGTCGAAGCGGATCGCTTCCTCACCGCCGAACAGTCCCTCCTCCTCGGTCACCCCCTCCAACCGGACCCGAAGAGCCGCGAAGGACTCTCCGAAACCGAGGCGCGCCGCTACTCACCCGAACTCCACGGCTCCTTCCCCCTGCACTGGTTCGCGGTAGCCCCGTCCGCCCTCGCCACCGACTCCGCCTGGACCGAGGGCGGCCGCCCCGTCTCCGCCGCCCGGCTCCTCGCACGGCTCGCCCCCGGACTCCCGCTCCCCGCCGGCGCGACCCCCCTTCCCCTGCACCCCTGGCAGGCACGGGAACTGCTCCAGCGCCCCGCCGTCACCGCCCTGCGCGACGCGGGGCTCCTCCACGACCTGGGTCCGTACGGCGACCCCTGGTACCCCACCTCCTCCGTCCGCACCGTCCACCGCCCCGGCGCCCCTGCGATGCTCAAGCTCTCCCTGGGCCTGCGCATCACCAACTCCCGCCGCGAGAACCTCCGCAAGGAGCTCCACCGCGGCGTCGAGGTGCACCGCCTGCTCCGCACCGGCCTCGCCGAACAGTGGCAAGCCGCCCACCCGCGCTTCGACATCGTGCGCGACCCCGCCTGGGTCGCCGTCGACGCCCCGGACGGCACCCCCGTCCCCGGACTCGACGCACTGCTGCGCCACAACCCCTTCCGCCCGGGCGACGACGCGGTCTGCGTCGCCGCACTCACCTCCCCCCGCCCGTGGCCCGGCCGGGCCACCATGAGCTCCCGGCTCGCCGAGATCGTCCGCAGCCTCGCCGTCGCCACCGGACGCACCACGTCCGCCGTCGCCGCCGAGTGGTTCCTGCGCTACCTCGACCACGTCGTCCTGCCCGTGCTCGCCTTCGACGCCCTCGCAGGCATCGCCCTCGAAGCGCACCAGCAGAACACCCTGGTCCTCCTGGACCCGGCCGGCTGGCCGGCCGGCGGCCGCTACCGCGACAACCAGGGCTACTACTTCCGCGAGTCCCACCGCGCGGAGCTGGAGAACCGGTTGCCCGGCATCGGCAGCGCCAGCGACACCTTCGTCTCCGATGCCGTCACCGACGAACGCTTCGCCTACTACCTCGGGATCAACAACGTGCTCGGCGTCATCGGCGCCTTCGGCTCCCAACAGCTCGCGGACGAACGCGTCCTGCTCGCGGCCTTCCGCCGCTTCCTCGGGAAGGCCGCAGGCCTCGGCCCGCTCCCCGCCCGGCTGCTCGACTCACCCACCCTGCGCTGCAAGGCGAACCTGCTCACCCGCCTGGGAGGCCTCGACGAGCTCGTCGGCCCCGTCGACACCCAGTCCGTCTACGTCACCATCGCCAACCCCCTCCACGGTTGACACGCCACCACGGAAGCGGAGAAGAGCCTCTGATGCCCTCCACCGATACCCCCACACCCTCCGCGGACACGGCAACCGGCCACGGAACCACCCACAGCGGGCTTCGACGCCGCTCCCAACGGCTGCCCCTGCTCGCCGAGGCGGAGCTCCTCGACTCCCCGGCAGCCTGGAGCGCCGCCCCCACCACCGCCGGAGCCTTCCGCCTCGAACCCGTACGGCCGGCGCGGGACCTGGCCCTCCTCACCCGCTGGATGAACGACCCCGAGGTCGCCGCCTACTGGGAGCTCTCCGGCCCGGCCACCGTCACCGCGGCCCACCTGCGAGCACAACTCGACGGAGACGGCAGCAGCATCCCCTGCATCGGCCTCCTCGACGGCACGCCGATGAGCTACTGGGAGATCTACCGGGCCGACCTCGACCCGCTGTCCCGCCACTACCCGGCGCGCCCCCACGACACGGGTATCCACCTGCTCATCGGAGACCGCGCAAACCGCGGCCGCGGCCTCGGCGCCGTCCTGCTGCGCGCCGTCGCCGACCTCGTGCTCGACCACCGCCCCCGCTGCACACGGGTCATCGCCGAACCGGACATCCGCAACACCCCCTCCGTATCAGCCTTCCTGAACTCCGGTTTCCGCTGCTCGGCGGAGATCGACCTCCCCGAGAAGCGGGCGGCCCTGATGATCCGGGAGCGGGCGCTGCGCAATCTCCTCTGAGTGCCGCCCCGCCTGCCCCGATCACCCGTACCACCACTCACTCACAGCTCTCCCTTCGAAAACTCTGCGTGACGCAGCAAAGTTCCCGATCTTCGAGGAGTCCCGTGCCGACTTTCCCCGCCGCCCCCGACTCCTCCGCGGGGGCCTGCCTGCCGCTGTCGCCCCAGCACCCCTGCACACCCCCCGAACTGACCCGCCCGACCTGGGAAGCCGCCGGACGCCGCCTGCTCGCGAAGATGCTCGCCGAGTTCGCCTACGAGGAGATCGTCACCCCGCTCCCCGCCGCGAGCTCCGCCGCCTCCACCGCCGGCGACGCCTGGACCCTGCCCCTCGACGACGGCAGCAGCCTCGGCTTCCGGGCCCGCCGCCGCTCGTACGACAGCTGGCAGGTCGCCTCCGACAGCATCACCCTCAGTCCGCCGCCCACCGACCCCCGGCCGCCGACCGCCTTCGGGGACCCGTACGACTTCCTCGTCCGCGCCCGCGGTCTGCTGCGCCTCGACGGGCCCACCCTCGGCCACCTCGTCCGCGAGCTCAGTGCCACCCTCTCCGCCGACGCCAGGATCGAGCACACCGCACTCACCGCCGACGTCCTGGCCGACCTGGGCTACGCAGCCCTGGAGGGCCACCAGACCGGTCACCCCTGGCTCGTCCTCAACAAGGGGCGGATCGGACTCTCCGCCGCCGACACCGCCGCCTGGGCTCCGGAGGCGCGCACCCCGCAGCGCCTGCCCTGGCTCGCCGCCCACACCTCGCTCGCCGCCTACCGGGGCACGGCCGGACTCGAAGACCCCGCCCGCCTCTACACGGCCGAGCTGGAGCCCGTCACCCGCACCGCCTACGACCGGGCCCTGCGCGACCGGGGCCTCGACCCGCTCCACTACCTCTACCTCCCCGTCCACCCCTGGCAGTGGGACGAGATCGTCCTTCCGCTCTTCGCCCCGGCGCTGGCCTCCGGCGCCCTCGTCCCGCTCCCCGCGGACCCCGACCTGCGCCTGCCCCAGCAGTCGATCCGCACGTTCCTCAACCTCACCCACCCCGAGCGGCACAGCGTCAAACTCCCGCTCTCCGTCTTCAACACCATGGTCTGGCGCGGGCTGCCCACCGAGCTGGCCCTGGCCGCCCCCGCCGTCACCGCCTGGATCCACTCCCTCCGCGACGCCGACCCCTTCCTCCGTGACGAGTGCCGGGTCATCCTGCTCGGCGAGGTCGCCTCGGTCACCGTCCGGCACCCCGTGTACGAGCAGCTCCCCGAGGTCCCGTACCAGTACAAGGAACTCCTCGGCGCGATCTGGCGCGAGCCCCTGGCCGGCCACCTCGCGCCCGGCGAGCGCGCCCGCACGCTCGCCTCGCTCCTGCACACCGACGCGCGCGGCCGCTCCTTCACCGCGGAGCTGGTCGCCCGGTCCGGCCTGACGCCCGCCGCCTGGCTCCAGCGGCTCTTCGCCGCCCTCCTGCCGCCGCTGCTCCACTTCCTCTACCGCTACGGCACCGTCTTCTCCCCGCACGGAGAGAACGCCATCGTCGTCTTCGACGAGCAGGACGTCCCCGTCCGCCTCGCGGTCAAGGACTTCGTGGACGACATCAACATCAGCGACGAACCGCTGCCCGAGCTCGCCGCCCTGCCCGAAGAGGTCCGGGCCGTGCTGCTCACCGAGCCCGCCGACTTCCTGCCCCAGTTCATCCACTCCGGGCTCTTCGTCGGCGTCTTCCGCTACCTCGCGGCCCTGTGCGAAGACCGGATGGGGGTCCCGGAGAGCGACTTCTGGTCCCTCGTACGGGCGGAGATCCTGCGCCACCAGGCCCGCTTCCCCGAGCTCAAAGAGCGCCACGAGCTCTTCGACCTGCTCGGCGAACGCATCGGACGGCTCTGTCTGAACCGGAACCGGCTCTACGAGGACGGCTACCGGGACCGCTCCGAACGACCGCACGCGGTGCAGTACGGCACCGTTCCCAACCCCCTGTACCAGCCGTGACTCCCGTCGGTGCGGTCGCTGTCGGCGGCGCCCCGTAGGGTTGGCAGTGCTATGACGAAGCCCTCCCTCCCCGACCTGCTGCACGCCGCCGTCTCCGCCGTCGGCGGCACGGAGCGCCCCGGCCAGGTGGCCATGGCCGAAGCCGTCGCCGAAGCGATCGACGACAACTCCCACCGGCTCATCCAGGCCGGTACCGGTACCGGAAAGTCCCTCGGCTACCTGGTGCCGGCCCTGGCACACGGCGAGCGGGTGGTCGTCGCCACCGCGACCCTCGCCCTCCAGCGGCAGCTCGTCGAGCGCGACCTGCCCCGGACGGTGGAGGCACTGCACCCGCAGCTGCGCCGCCGCCCGCAGTTCGCCATGCTCAAGGGCCGCTCCAACTACCTGTGCCTGCACCGCCTGCACGAGGGTGCGCCGCAGGACGAGGAGGAGGGCCTCTTTGACCAGTTCGAGGCGGCCGCCCCCACCAGCAAGCTGGGCCAGGACCTGCTGCGCCTGCGCGACTGGGCGGACGAGACCGAGACCGGCGACCGCGACGACCTGACTCCCGGCGTCTCGGACAAGGCCTGGTCGCAGATCTCCGTCTCCTCCCGGGAGTGTCTGGGCGCGACGAAGTGCGCCTACGGCGCCGAGTGCTTCGCCGAGGCCGCCCGCGAGCGCGCCAAGCTCGCGGACGTGGTCGTCACCAACCACGCCCTGCTCGCGATCGACGCCATCGAGGGGGCCCCGGTCCTGCCCCAGCACGAGGTGCTGATCGTGGACGAGGCCCACGAGCTGGTCTCCCGGGTCACCGGCGTCGCCACCGGCGAGCTGACTCCGGGCCAGGTCAACCGGGCCGTGAAGCGCGCGGCCAAGCTCGTCGACGAGAAGACCGCCGACTCCCTGCAGACCGCCTCCGAGTCCTTCGAACGGGTCATGGAGCTGGCGCTCCCGGGCCGGCTGGAGGAAGTCCCCGAGGACCTCGGCTACGCACTGATGGCCCTGCGGGACGCGGCGCGCAACGTGATCTCCGCGATCGGCTCCACCCGGGACAAGTCCGTCCACGACGAGGACGCCGTGCGCAAGCAGGCCCTCGCCGCGGTGGAGGGCGTCCACGGGGTGGCGGAGCGAATCGCCAACGGCTCCGAGTACGACGTGGTCTGGTACGAGCGCCACGACCGGTTCGGCGCCAGCCTCCGGGTCGCCCCGCTGTCGGTGTCCGGCCTGCTGCGCGAGAAGCTGTTCGAGGACCGCTCGGTGGTCCTGACCTCGGCCACCCTCAAGCTCGGCGGCGACTTCAACGGGATCGCGGCCTCACTGGGACTGTCGGCGGAGGGCGTCGAGGGGGAGGACGTACCGCTCTGGAAGGGCCTGGACGTCGGCTCGCCCTTCGACTACCCGAAGCAGGGCATCCTCTACGTCGCCAAGCACCTGGCCACCCCCGGCCGCGAGGGGACCCGGGGCGACATGATCGACGAGCTGGCGGAGCTGATCGAGGCGGCCGGCGGCCGCACCCTGGGGCTCTTCTCCTCCATGCGCGGTGCCAAGGCGGCCGCCGAGGAACTCCGCGGCCGGATCGACAACCCGATCCTGCTCCAGGGCGAGGAGACGCTCGGCGAGCTGATCAAGGCGTTCGCGGGCGATCCGAAGACCTGCCTTTTCGGGACCCTGTCCCTGTGGCAGGGCGTGGACGTGCCCGGTCCCAGCTGCCAGCTCGTGGTCATGGACAGGATTCCCTTCCCCCGCCCCGACGACCCGCTGATGAGCGCCCGGCAGAAGTCGGTCGAGGAGCACGGCGGGAACGGGTTCATGGCCGTCGCGGCCACGCACGCCGCGCTGCTGATGGCCCAGGGCGCCGGCCGTCTCGTACGGGCCACCGGTGACCGCGGTGTCGTCGCGGTGCTGGACCCCCGGCTGGCCACGGCCCGGTACGGCAGCTTCCTGCGGGCCACCCTTCCGGACTTCTGGTACACCACGGACCGCAACCAGGCCCGCCGCTCCCTGGCCGCCATCGACGCATCGGCTCAGGCGGACGGGAAGTAGGCGCGCCGTGGACGCAGGGGCGTAGCAGAGGACACAAAGCAGCCCTGGGACCGGCGCAGTAGGTCCCAGGGCTGGACAGGGGCGTCGGAGTCAGATCCGACGCAGTACGGCGACGACCTTGCCGAGGATGGTCGCCTCGTCGCCGGGGATCGGCTGGTACGCGGCGTTGTGCGGGAGCAGCCAGACGTGGCCGTCCTCGCGCTTGAAGCGCTTGACCGTGGCCTCGCCGTCCAGCATCGCGGCCACGATGTCGCCGTTCTCCGCGACCGGCTGGCGGCGGACCGTGACCCAGTCGCCGTCGCAGATGGCGGCTTCGATCATGGAGTCGCCGACGACCTTGAGAACGAACAGTTCTCCGTCGCCGACCAGCTGGCGGGGGAGCGGGAACACGTCCTCGACCGACTCCTCGGCCAGGATCGGGCCGCCGGCCGCGATCCGGCCGACCAGCGGGACGTAGGACGCGGCGGGCTTGCCGGTGGTGTCCGTGGGCTGCGAGCTCGGCTGGTCCGAGCCGCGCACCTCGTACGCCCGGGGGCGGTGCGGGTCGCGGCGCAGGAAGCCCTTGCGCTCCAACGCCATCAGCTGGTGTGCGACGGACGACGTGCTGGAGAGTCCGACCGCCTGACCGATCTCGCGCATCGACGGCGGGTAGCCGCGCCGCTGCACCGAGTCGCGAATGACCTCGATGACCCTCCGCTGCCGGTCCGTGAGTCCGGAGCTGTCGGCGCGGATGCCTGGAGGTCGACCTGGCAGCGAGCGGGCGGGGCGTGCGGGCTCCGCCTCCGGGTTCAGGTTTGCGTCATTCATGGCATGCACCGGCTCAAGTCGGCTCTGGGAGCGGTTCTGGGCAGTGATGGTGGCACTGTCTGCGGTCGTGGTCACGTCGGCCCCTCTCGAAATGTTCTCCCTAGCTGGACAACGGTAGTAGCTTTCGAAAGGTTGCGCCAAACACACGTTCGAGTGAAAAATCGGAGATCGCCCGGCGTGGCCATTTAGAGAGGTGTATAGACGATCGGCTTGCCGAACAGGGGTTCGGTCCGGGGTCCGCTGCCTACGGTACCCTTCCCGGTCGGGCCGCCTCCGTCCGGTCCGGGCCCAGTGTGGCACCGCGCGGCCTCTCGGGAGCACTCCCGGCGCCGCGACACGCGGAGCCGTGAAAATCCACCACAACCCAAGATCTAGTGGTTGGATGAGCGCGGCCGCCCAGAAGTTGTGGTCCTCGGTCCGTCGAGGGTCCCGGCATCGCATATGCTGGAGGCTGCTCCACGAGCCCCCGACAGAGCCTCGTCTCTGCCGTTGAGGGGTTCGGCGGGGTGTTTCGGAACGTGCCGGAGAAGGAGGGTGAGGGAACCATGCACTGCCCCTTCTGCAGGCACCCCGACAGCCGCGTCGTCGACAGCCGCACCACGGACGACGGCACGTCGATCCGCCGGCGCCGTCAGTGCCCCGACTGCTCCCGTCGCTTCACGACGGTGGAGACGGCCTCGCTGATGGTGATCAAGCGCAGCGGGGTGACGGAACCCTTCAGCCGTACCAAGGTCATCTCCGGCGTGCGCAAGGCGTGCCAGGGGCGGCCGGTCACCGAGGACGCCCTCGCCAAGCTCGGCCAGCGGGTCGAAGAGGCGGTGCGCGCCACCGGTAGCGCCGAGCTGACCACCCACGACGTGGGTCTGGCCATACTCGGTCCGCTGCAGGAGCTCGACCTGGTCGCGTACCTCCGGTTCGCGTCCGTTTACAAGGCGTTCGACACGCTCGAAGACTTCGAGGCCGCCATCGCGGAACTCCGCGTGCCACGGACTCACCCCGAAGAGTGCGAGCCCGGTGGGACCCCTCCGGTCCCCGTGCCCGCCTCCGCCGCCGACTGACCGGACGGCCCGCGCCGGGGAGCCTTTCGCACCGCGGCGCGGCCGGTCGGCCCGGCGAAGAAACGTAGATACAAGACACAGCACCGTGCCGCGGAATAACGCTGGCACTTTAGGGCGTTTTTGCCCGCATATGGGAGGCCTGGCATGACAGAGACGGCGAGCAGCTCGGCACGAGGTTCCCGCGCCAAGGGAACCAAGCCTGCCAAGGGCGGCCTGCGTATCGAGCGCATCCACACCACCCCCGGCGTACATCCGTACGACGAGGTGAGCTGGGAGCGCCGTGACGTCGTCATGACCAACTGGCGCGACGGCTCGGTCAACTTCGAGCAGCGTGGCGTCGAGTTCCCCGACTTCTGGTCGGTGAACGCGGTCAACATCGTCACCAGCAAGTACTTCCGCGGCGCGGTGGGCACCACGCAGCGCGAGACCGGTCTGAAGCAGCTGATCGACCGGATCGTGAAGACCTACACGAAGGCCGGTGAGGACTTCGACTACTTCTCCTCGCCCGCCGACGCGGAGATCTTCGAGCACGAGCTCACCTACGCCCTCCTGCACCAGATCTTCAGTTTCAACTCCCCGGTCTGGTTCAACGTCGGCACGCCCCAGCCGCAGCAGGTCTCGGCCTGCTTCATCCTGGCCGTCGACGACTCCATGGAGTCGATCCTCGACTGGTACAAGGAAGAGGGCATGATCTTCAAGGGCGGCTCCGGCGCCGGCCTGAACCTCTCCCGCATCCGCTCCTCCAAGGAGCTCCTCTCCTCCGGCGGCAACGCCTCCGGCCCGGTCTCCTTCATGCGCGGCGCCGACGCGTCCGCAGGAACGATCAAGTCGGGCGGCGCCACCCGCCGCGCGGCCAAGATGGTCGTGCTGGACGTGGACCACCCGGACGTCGAGGACTTCATCGCCACCAAGGTGAAGGAAGAGGAGAAGATCCGCGCCCTGCGCGACGCGGGCTTCGACATGGACCTGGGCGGCGACGACATCACGTCCGTCCAGTACCAGAACGCCAACAACTCCGTCCGCGTGAACGACGAGTTCATGACGGCCGTCGAGAACGGCACCCAGTTCGGCCTGCGTGCCCGCATGACCGGCGAGGTCATCGAGAAGGTCGACGCCAAGGCGCTCTTCCGCAAGCTCGCCGAGGCCGCGTGGGCCTGCGCCGACCCGGGCATCCAGTACGACGGTGTGATCAACAACTGGCACACCTGCCCCGAGTCCGGCCGCATCACCGCGTCCAACCCGTGCAGCGAGTACATGCACCTGGACAACACGTCCTGCAACCTCGCCTCGCTCAACCTGATGAAGTTCCTCAACGACGACGGCAAGGGCAACCAGTCCTTCGACGCCGAGCGCTTCGCCAAGGTCGTCGAGCTCGTCATCACCGCGATGGACATCTCCATCTGCTTCGCGGACTTCCCGACGCAGAAGATCGGCGAGAACACCCGCGCCTTCCGCCAGCTGGGCATCGGCTACGCCAACCTCGGCGCCCTGCTGATGGCCACCGGCCACGCGTACGACTCGAACGGCGGCCGCACCCTCGCCGCCTCGATCACCTCGCTGATGACCGGCACCGCCTACCGGCGCTCCGCCGAGCTGGCCGCCATCGTCGGCCCGTACGACGGCTACGCCCGCAACGCCGACTCGCACAAGCGCGTCATGAAGCAGCACGCCGACGCCAACGCCGTCGCCCCGCGCACCGAGGACCTGGACAGCGCGATCTGGGCCGCGGCCACCGAGGCCTGGCAGGACGTCCTCCGCCTCGGCGAGAAGAACGGCTTCCGCAACTCCCAGGCGTCCGTCCTCGCGCCGACCGGCACCATCGGTCTCGCGATGTCCTGCGACACCACCGGTGTCGAGCCGGACCTGGCCCTGGTCAAGTTCAAGAAGCTCGTCGGCGGCGGCTCGATGCAGATCGTCAACGGCACCGTCCCGCAGGCCCTGCGCCGCCTGGGCTACCAGGAGGAGCAGATCGAGGCGATTGTCACCCACATCGCGGAGCACGGTGTGGTCGTCGACGCCCCCGGTCTGAAGACCGAGCACTACTCGGTCTTCGACTGCGCCATGGGCGAGCGCTCCATCTCCGCGATGGGCCACGTCCGCATGATGGCCGCGATCCAGCCGTGGATCTCGGGCGCGATCTCGAAGACGGTGAACATGCCGGAGACGGCGACCGTCGAGGAGATCGAGGAGATCTACTTCGAGGCGTGGAAGATGGGCGTCAAGGCGCTCGCGATCTACCGCGACAACTGCAAGGTCGGCCAGCCCCTCTCCGCCAAGAAGAAGGAGGAGGAGAAGGCCGAGGTCACCGAGAAGGCCGAGGAGACCATCCGCGCGGCGGTCGAGAAGATCATCGAGTACCGTCCGGTCCGCAAGCGCCTTCCGAAGGGCCGCCCGGGGATCACCACCTCCTTCACGGTCGGTGGCGCCGAGGGCTACATGACGGCGAACTCCTACCCGGACGACGGCCTGGGCGAGGTCTTCCTGAAGATGTCCAAGCAGGGTTCCACCCTCGCGGGCATGATGGACGCCTTCTCCATCGCCGTCTCGGTCGGTCTGCAGTACGGCGTCCCGCTCGAGACGTACGTCGCCAAGTTCACGAACATGCGCTTCGAGCCGGCCGGCATGACGGACGACCCGGACGTGCGGATGGCGCAGTCGATCGTCGACTACATCTTCCGCCGTGTCGCGCTCGACTTCCTGCCCTTCGAGACCCGCTCGGCGCTCGGCATCCACTCCGCCGAGGAGCGTCAGCGCCACCTCGACACCGGCTCGTACGAGCCGCTCGACGGTGAGCAGCTCGACACCGAGACCCTGGCGCAGTCGGCCCCGCTGACGGCGGTGCCCTCGGCCCCGAAGCCGGTCGCGGTGGCCGAGGTCCCGGCCCCGAAGACGGCGCACAGCAACGCCGAACTGGTCGAGATGCAGCTCGGCGTCTCCGCCGACGCCCCGCTCTGCTTCTCCTGCGGTACGAAGATGCAGCGCGCCGGCTCCTGCTACATCTGCGAGGGCTGCGGCTCCACCAGCGGCTGCAGCTGATCTCGGCGCCGGCTGGGCGTGAAGCAGCGGTTCAGGGCGGTGGGGCTCGTCATCGGGCGCCACCGCCCTCGGGCGTACCCCCTCCGCGACGATCCCGGCGCACTCGACCGGGAGTTCGGCACTCGCCCGCCCGCGCGGGAGGCCGCCGAACCGGTGGCGATCCACCACGCCGGGGACTGACCCGGGCCGCGCCGGGACCGTACGATGGCGCCGTGCTGGTCAAGTGGATTCGCTGCACGGTGACGGACCGACGCGGGTTCGAGCGCGGGCAGCGCAAATGGGCGGGGCTGCCGGGGGAGCCGGGATTCCGGGGACAGGGCGGCGGCTGGAGCCGGTCCCGGCCGGGGATCGCGCACGTCTTCACGTTCTGGGAGAGCCGCTCCTTCTACGACTCCTTCATGGCCCGCGCGCACGACCGCCTGGCCGCCGCCCAGAACGGCACCTACACGGACCTGCGGGCGACCCTCTTCGACCACCGCTTCGACGTGAAGACCGGCTTCGAGCCGCGCTTCACCGACGCCGACGTCGTCCGGGTGGCGCACACCCGGGTCCGCGAGGGCCGCGTGGACCACTTCGCGCTCATGCAGGAGAAGGTGTGGAATCCGGCCATGGCAGGCTCTCCCGGCATGGTCCGAGGCCTGTTCGGCGAGGCTCCCGGCCGGGAGTTCCTGGTGCTGTCCATGTGGCACGCGGCCGCCGAGCACGGCAAGTACCGGCAGGAGCGGGTCGAACGGCTGTCGCTCCGGGCCCAGATCCAGGCCGATGTGGAGGCCCTCACCGGCGACGTGGTGGACCTCGAACCCTCCTGGACCGTGTGAGGCGGTAGGACCGTACGACGATCCGAAGGGCCTACGGCGTGCCCGGTGCGCCCGCCCGGCGGTGGCCGAATAGGGTCGAGGGATGGTACGACCACGGCGCATCGTCCTTGTCCGGCACGGGGAGTCGGAGGGGAACGCCGACGACTCGGTCTACGAGAGGGAGCCCGACCACGCCCTGCGGCTCACCCGGAAGGGGCGCGAACAGGCGGCGGAGGCGGGCGTGGGCCTGCGCAGGCTCTTCGGCGACGAGACGATCAGCGCGTACGTGTCCCCCTACCGCCGCACCCTGCAGACCTTCCGGGAGCTGCGGCTGGACCCGACGCGGGTCCGGATGCGCGAGGAGCCGAGGCTGCGCGAGCAGGACTGGGGAAACTGGCAGGACCGGGACGACGTACGGCTCCAGAAGGCGTACCGGGACGCGTACGGCCACTTCTTCTACCGCTTCGCGCAGGGCGAGTCGGGGGCGGACGTCTACGACCGGGTCGGTTCCTTCCTCGAGAGCCTCTACCGCAGCTTCGAGGCGGAGGACCACCCGGAGAACGTCCTGCTGGTGACCCACGGGCTGACGATGCGGCTCTTCTGCATGCGCTGGTTCCACTGGTCGGTGGCCGAGTTCGAAGCCCTCTCCAACCCTGGGAACGGCGAATTCCGGGTGCTTCAGCTGGGCGCGGACGGCCGGTACCGGATGGACCGCCCGTTTGAACGGTGGACCACACCCGAGCCTTACGACCTGGACGGCTAGAGTGACGCGGGATGACCGCTGACTCCTCCTCCGAAAGGCGCCACGCACGCGCCATGGCCAGCCTCCGCGGGCTGGCCCTGGGTGACGCCCTGGGCTCCCAGTACTTCGTCCCCGTGAACTACCCGCTGCTCAAGCGGCGCGAGCTGCCGGCCGGCGCCGAGACCTGGCAGTGGACCGACGACACCGAAATGGCCTGCTCGGTGGTCGCGGTGCTGGCCGAGTACGGCCGCATCGACCAGGACGCGCTCGCCAGTTCCTTCGCGCACCACCACGACTTCGACCGCGGCTACGGCCCCGCCGTCAACCGCATGCTGCGGCTGGTCCGAGAGGGCGAGGACTGGCGCACGCTCGCCGCCGAACTCTTCAACGGCCAGGGCTCGTGGGGCAACGGCGCCGCCATGCGGATCGCACCGCTGGGCGCCTGGTACGCCGACGACCCCGAGCAGGCCACGCACCAGGCGGAGATCTCCGCCTACACCACCCATCAGCACCGTGAGGCCGTGTGTGGGGCCATGGCGGTAGCCGCGGCGGCCGCGCTGGCAGCCGCTCCGGGCGGTCCGCCGAAGGCCGCCGACCTGCTGGACGGGGTCATCGCGCTGGTGCCGCGCAGCGCCGTGGGCGCCGGGGTGCGGCGGGCGCGGGACATGCTGGACTACGGCGACGCGACGACGGTCGCGGCGGTGCTGGGCTGCGGGCGGCGCACGAGCGCGCACGACACCGTGCCGTTCGCCCTGTGGTCGGCGGCGCGGGCCCTGGACGACTACGAGCGGGCGTTCTGGACCACCGCGCAGGTGGGCGGAGACGTGGACACGACCTGCGCCATCGTCGGAGGAGTGCTGGGGGCGCGCGGGGACGAGGTGCTGCCGGCAGCCTGGCTGGCCCGCACCGAGACCCTGCCGGCCTGGCTGCCGGAGTCGGCGAAGCACTAACCGTCCGCCGGGGATGCCCCGCCCCGGCGACATCCGGCCGCCGATTGTCACGTTCCTGCCACAGGGTCCAGGGGCGCCTGGCTGAAAGTGCACGTCACGGGCCTATTCTTTCCGCTTCGCCACCCCCACCGGAACGCCGGGGGCGGCCGACAGGGGAGGGGAACCCGATGACGGACACCACCGACGGGGCGGACGGAGTCGAGGCAGCGGGTGGTGCCGCGGGCAGGGGCGGTGACGCGCCGTCCGCCGCGCCCGTGCCGCCGGTGCCTGGTCCCGGGCCGGGGGGACCGCCCGGGACGCCCGCCGACGCAGCCGCGTGGCAGGCCTGGCAGGCGCACCAGCGCCGCGAACGCGAACGGACAGCGGCCGCCGCCCGCACCAAGGCCGCCGCGCCGCCCGCGTGGGCCGAACTGGTGCGGCCGGCCGAAGCCGCCCCCGTCCGTACCGCCACGCTCGTCGCGGCCCTCGTCGCCGGGCTCGCCGCCGCCCTGCTGCTGGGCGACGGCCTCGGGGTCGGCCTGCTGCTCGCGGTCCTGCCCGCCGCCGTCGCCGCGTACGCCGCGGCCCGCACGGCCCTGCGTACCGCCCGCCCCTGGAGCACCGCCTGGGCGGTCGGCTGCCTCGCCCTCCTCGCCGTACCGGCCCTGCGCGACTCCGCATGGCCGTCCACGCTCGCGATCCTCTGCGCCGTCCTGCTCGGAGCGCTGGCCCTGCACGGCAGCCGCACCTGGCCGGGCATCCTGCTCAGCCCGATCGGCTTCCTCGAAGCCGCCGTGTCCGGTCTTGGCTGGGCCCGGGAGGGACTGCGCTCCCGCAGCGGAATCAGCAAGGACCGCTGGCTTCCGGTGGCCAGGGCAGCCGCTGTGGCCCTGGGTCTGCTGCTGCTCTTCGGCGCCCTCTTCGCCTCCGCCGACGCCGCCTTCGCCGATCTGCTGAGCGGGCTGGCGCCCGACGTCTCCGTCGGGGACGGGCCGGTCCGCGGCCTGCTCTTCCTCCTCGGCGCCGTCCTCGCACTGGCCGCGGCACGCGTCGCCGCGGCCCCGCTGCGCTGGGACCGGATCACCGTCGCTCCCGGCAAATGTGGCCGCCGCGGGCGGCGCGGTGGAGGTCCTCCGCCCGCCACTTGGGCCGGCCTTCCCAGATCTGGTCAGCGCTCTCCTGTGAGGCCTTCCGGCGATACCGGCGGCTTAGCTTCGCAGTGCTGGGCGTGCAAAGCGACCCCGAGCCGAAGTTCCAACCCCTGCACCGGGCGCCTGCCCGACTTCCCCGACCCGGTCACCGGCACCGACATGCACCCCGCTTCGACCGGCCCGCGGTAGCCGCCCCGCGGTCCCGCCTCGAATGGGCCCTTCCGCTCGTCGTGCTCAACCTGCTGTTCGCCGGATTCAACGCGGTGCAGCTGGCCGTCCTGCTCGGCGGCTACGACAAGATCATGCGGAGCACGGGCCTCAGCTACGCCTCGTACGCCCGCCAGGGCTTCTGGCAGCTGCTCTGGGCCACGCTGCTGACGCTCGCCGTGATCGCGCTCGCCCTGCGCTGGGCGCCGCGGGGCGGCGCCGGCGACCGGCGGTTCGTCCGCGTCGTGCTCGGGTCGCTGTGCGCCCTGACCCTGGTCGTGGTCGCCTCCGCGCTGCGGAGGATGGACCTCTACGTGGACGCGTACGGGCTGACCCGGCTGCGGGTGTCGGTCGCCGCCATGGAGCTGTGGCTCGGACTGGTCATCGTACTGATCATGGTCGCCGGGGTCTTCGGCGCGAGCCGGCTGCCGCGCGCGCTCGCCGCGAGCGCGGCAGCCGCCGTCCTGGCCTTCGGGCTCCTCTCGCCGGACGGGATGGTCGCCGAACGCAACGCGGCCCGGTTCGCGCGGGACGGAAAGATCGACCTGGCCTACTTCCAGTCCCTGTCGGCGGACGCCGTACCCGCCCTGGACGGGCTGCCGGAGCCCCAGCGCTCCTGCGCGCTGCGCGGGATCAACGACGATCTGCACCGGGCGGGGAACGTCCCCTGGTACGCGATGAGCCTGGGCGAGTACCGGGCCCGCGAGATCCTGCGCGAGCGTCCGGTCACGGCCCCGTACGAGGTCTGCTCGCGGCTCGGCACCTTCGGGAGCCGCTTCGGGTCCTGACCCGCGTACGCCCCGGGCACGGCACCGGAGCGCGGCGCGAACGGGCGACGCCCTACGACGCATCGGAGCAGCCGGATCTGTCCCTGATGTGCGCGCGGATGCGGGACGTCGTGCGGTCGCCGCCGGTCAGGCCCTGCGAGCGGTGCTTCACGCATGCGACCGTGCGCATGCCGGGCACTTCCGCGACGCCATCCGGTCGGGCTGCGCGGACCGGCCCGGTGGCGGGTCGGGGAGCCGGCGGAGTGCGGAAAATAGCATGTAGGGACGCGCGGCCGATGCGACGGGTCCGTGCATCGTGGACGTCAGTGCGGCGGTGGTGATGTGCCGGGCACAGGTGTGCGGCAGCGAATGGCCGCATCCGTACATCGCGCGGACGGTCGATGAGGCGATGGTGCCGTCGCCGAGGGCGTGAGCCCCCGGACCATCCCCCCGGACGTACCGGCGGGATGGTCCGGGGCCGGGTCCCGGGGAGTCGGGAGGGCGGGCCCGGGGAGCCGGGAGTGGCTCTGCGGCGGCTCGGACCGGGGCCGGGGTGTGCAGGCGGCGCGGGGCGGCGTAACCTTGCTGGCGCCATGCCGTACGAAGCACCCACCCACACCGTCGAACGCTCCCTCCGTGCAACCACCGGCGCCAAGGTCATAGCCGGGGTCGACGAAGTCGGACGAGGGGCCTGGGCCGGTCCCGTCACCGTGTGCGCGGCGATCACCGGCCTGCGCCGGCCGCCGGCCGGACTCACCGACTCCAAGCTGCTCACCCCCAAGCGGCGCGAGGCGCTGCTCGACGTCCTGGAGGACTGGGTCACGGGGCACGCCCTCGGGCACGCCTCCCCGGAGGAGATCGACGCACTGGGGATGACCGCCGCTTTGAGGCTCGCGGCGGAGCGGGCCCTCGGGGCCCTGCCGGTGCGGCCGGACGCGGTGATCCTCGACGGCAAGCACGACTACCTCGGCCCGCCCTGGCGGGTCCGTACGGTGATCAAGGGAGACCAGTCCTGCGTCGCCGTCGCCGCCGCGTCGGTCATCGCCAAGGTCCGCCGCGACCGGATGATGGCCGAGCTCGGTGAACAGGGCGGCGGGATCGAGGACTTCGCCTTCGCCGCGAACGCCGGCTACCCCTCGCCCGTGCACCGGGCGGTGCTGGAGGAGCGGGGACCGACGCCCCACCACCGCCTCTCGTGGTCGTACCTCGACGCCCTGCCGAGGTGGCGCCACCTCAAGAAGGTGCGGCGCAGCGAGGAGTTGGCGGAGCTGGAAAACGGAGGCCAACTCGGCTTCGAATTCTGATCGCACCCACGTGCCACCGACCGGTACGTTTCGTACCGGTGTTTGATAGATAGCAACGCCCGACTCTCACCCCGCCATCGAGGAGCCTCAGATTCACGAGAGTGCCCAGGGTCCCCGCGTCACGCCGGCCGCGAGCCGCACCGCGCAGACCCCCCGTCCCGTACCTGGTCCGCGTCCCGCCGCCGTACCGCGGCCCGGACGCCCCGGTCCCGTCCGGCCCGCACCGCCCGCGCAGCGGGCGCCGCAGGCGGCCACCGGACCCGTCCCCGCAGCCGCCGCCCCCGCTGCGGCTCCCGCCACACCGTCCGTCTCGGCGGCGGTGCCGCAGGTCCAGCTGATCCCGGCCTCGGCCGAGGGCGCGTTGGACGCGGCCGAAGAAGCCGTGGACCTGCTGCTCGACACCGGGCGCGCGCCCGGCGACATCCTGGTGCTCACCACCGGCGACCCGCATCCGTGGGCCGCACACGAGCTGTCCTTCGGCGAGGCCGCCTACTGGGCCCTGCACGACGCGAAGGACGACGTCTTCTACGCGGACGCGGCGCAGGCCGGACGAGCCGCCGACCGTCCCGTCGTGGTCTTCGCGGCCAACGGCGGACCGGTCGACACCCTCGCGGAGGCACTTCCGGTCGCCCTCGCGCGAGCCGGTGCGCTGCTGATCGTGTGCGGCGACGTCCAGCGGATCAACTCCGTGCTGGGTGCGGGCGTCTGACGCCCCGTGCTGAGGCTCGGGTAGGCCCGGGGCGGGGCGGGCGATGAGCCCGCCCCGCCGAGGTCCGGGTCCGAGCCGTCCCGCTGAGGCGCTCCGCCGGACCGGGTCAGCGGGCGGCGGTCCGGCGGAGCGCCTCGCTCGCGCCGCCGCCGCTGTGCAAGGCGAGCGGGGCGAACTCGCTGGCGTGGTCGCCGAGTTCGCGGGGCTTCGAGTCCGAGCACGGCCGTCGGCCGCCCCGGCCCTCGCCGAGCACCTGCCAGCCGCCGTGCGTCAGCGTGATGTACGCACCGCAGCGCAGCCCGTGCAGGGTGCAGGCGTCCCGCAGCCCCCACATCCAGGCCCCGTCCTCCTCGGTCCAGCGTTCGTCGCCGTCCCGGCAGTAGAGCAACACCGCGGTCCGCACCGGGGTCCGCCGCCGCAGGTCGTGCGGGAGGATCCGGCGCAGCCGCGACAGCAGGGCGTTGCGGTACTCCCAGCCGTCGGCTGAGACCGACCGCTGTACGAAGGAGGCGCTCGCGACGAGCTGCTCCTCCGGGCCGAGGACGGCGATCACGGCGGTGGACGGCACCGGACCGTGCCGGGAGTGCAGGCCGCTGACCACCTCGCGCGGATTGCGGAGCAGGGGAATGTTGGCGGCTGTCCATTCGGCGGGTTCCAGCAGTCTGCCGTGCCGGTTGGCGCCGCCGGTGGACATGGCCAGGGACGTGGTCGAGGGCGGGGCGAATCCGAAGGTCACGGTCCTCCCTTCGGGTACACGCCCGCGGACGGGCACGGCTGGAGTGTGGGCGCGCCGCGGCCCGGCCCGGGGGAGTACCGGGGAGCCGAGCGGGAGCACTCCGATTCTCGCGTGGCCCCCGAGGATGCGGCAACGAGCAATTGCCGCCGCGGACCGGAATTCGCCGGTATGCCGTTCATATCCCTGCCCCGCCGCGCCGAAGATGACGCATTCCGTCAGGGCTGAAGCGCCAGCACCAGCGGGAACACCCCCTTCGCGCCCGCCCGGCGCAGCAGCCGGGCGGCCACTGCGACGGTCCAGCCGCTCTCCGCACGGTCGTCCACGAGGAGGACCGGCCCGGATGCCTCCGCCAGCGCCTCGGCCAGGGCGGGGGGCACGGTCAGGGCCTGGTGGAGCCCCCGGACCCGCTGGGCGCTGTTCGAGGAAGGGAGGCCGAACTCCGGGGCCTGGTCGGTGTACGCGAGCGTTCCGAGCAGCGGCATCCGGCCGACCTCCGCGATCCGTGCGGCCAGCGAGCCGACCAACTGCGGTCGGCTGCGCGAGGGCAGGGCGACCACGCCCGCCGGCCGGGCAGGGGCGTCCTGCGCCCCCGACGCCCAACCACCCGGTCCCCGGGCCCAGTCGGCGAGCACGGCCACGACGGCCTGCGCGACGTCGTCCGGGACGGTCTGGTCCGGCGCTTGCGGAGCGAGCATCGGCCGGAGCCGGTTGCCCCATCCGATGTCGGACAGCCGGCCCAGGGCCCGGCCGGTCGAGGCCTGCTCCCCGGCAGGGATCCGGCCCTTGAGATCGACCCCGACCGCCGCGAGACCGGTCGGCCACATCTTGCGCGGCTCCAGTTCCACGCCCGGACGGCCGAGCTCCCCGCGAGCGGTGTCCAGCGCCGTGCTGGAGACGTCGGCGGTGAAGCGGGCTCCCGCGCAGTTGTCGCAGCGGCCGCAGGGGGCGGCCTCCTCGTCGTCGAGCTGGCGGCGCAGGAACTCCATGCGGCAGCCGGTGGCGGCCGCGTAGTCGCGCATGGCCTGCTGCTCCGCGGCGCGCTGGCGGGCGACCCAGGCGTAGCGCTCGGCGTCGTAGGCCCACGGTTCGCCCGTCGAGGTCCAGCCGCCCTTGACCCGGTGCACGGCGCCGTCCACGTCGAGGACCTTCAGCATCGTCTCCAGCCGGGTGCGGCGCAGGTCCACCATCGGTTCGAGGGCGGGCAGCGACAGCGGCCGGCCCGCCTGGGCCAGGACGTCCAGCGTGCGGCGTACCTGCTCCTCCGGGGGGAAGGCCACCGAGGCGAAGTACTGCCAGATCGCCTCGTCCTCGCGGCCCGGGAGCAGCAGGACCTCGGCGTGTTCCACCCCGCGGCCGGCACGGCCGACCTGCTGGTAGTAGGCGATGGGGGAGGAGGGCGAGCCCAGGTGCACGACGAAGCCGAGGTCGGGCTTGTCGAAGCCCATGCCGAGCGCCGAGGTGGCCACCAGTGCCTTGACGCGGTTGGCCTGCAGGTCGTTCTCGGCCTGCTCGCGGTCGGCGTTCTCGGTCTTGCCGGTGTAGGAGGAGACGGTGTGGCCGCGGTGGCGCAGGTACGCGGTCACCTCCTCGGCCGCCGCCACCGTCAGGGTGTAGACGATCCCCGAACCGGGGAGCCCGTCGAGGTGGTCGGCGAGCCACGCGAGCCGGTGCGCCGCGTCGGGCAGGGTCAGCACGGCCAGGCTCAGGCTCTCGCGGTCCAGCGGGCCGCGGAGCACCAGCGCGTCCGTGCCGGCGCCGGTGCCGAGCTGCTCGGCGACGTCGGCGGTGACGCGGGCGTTCGCCGTGGCGGTCGTGGCCAGGACGGGAACGCCCGGCGGGAGGTCGGCCAGCATGGTGCGCAGCCGCCGGTAGTCGGGGCGGAAGTCGTGCCCCCAGTCGGAGATGCAGTGGGCCTCGTCCACGACGAGCAGGCCCGTCGCGGCGGAGAGCTTGGGCAGGACCTGGTCCCGGAAGTCGGGATTGTTCAGCCTCTCCGGGCTCACCAGCAGGACGTCCACCTCGCCGGCCGCGACCTCGGCCTGGATCCCCTCCCACTCCTCGGGGTTGGCGGAGTTGATGGTGCGGGCCCTGATGCCGGCCCGCGCGGCGGCCTCGACCTGGTTGCGCATGAGCGCGAGGAGCGGGGAGACGATCACGGTGGGACCGGCGCCGCCGGCCCGCAGCAGCGAGGTGGCGACGAAGTACACCGCGGACTTGCCCCAGCCCGTGCGCTGCACCACCAGTGCCCGCCGCTTGTGCGCGACGAGGGCCTCGATCGCCCGCCACTGGTCCTCGCGCAGCCGAGCGGTGCCCGTGGGGTCGCCCACGAGACGGGCTAGTACGGAGTCGGCCGAGGACCTCAGGTCAGGGTTCATGCCCCCATGCAACCCGATGCCTCGGACATCGCGCCAATGACGCCCTCCGGCTGTGGATGTTGAAAGTCGAACGGGTTATCCACAGGGCTTTCCGGTTCCCCTCGGGCACGGGACCTTCGGGGCATGACGAACAACCGCGAACCACGCATCCCGTCCGACCGCCCCTCCGTCACCCCGGCGACGGCCGGGCCCGGTCCGCAGATCACCCTGCGCAGCCCGGCAGAACTGGCCGACGCGCTGCCCTACATGCTGGGCTTCCATCCCACCGACTCCCTCGTCATCGTCGCCGTCCACGGCGAGGGCGGACGCTTCGGCGGCCGCCTGCGCGTGGGCATCCCGGCCGAACCGGCGGAATGGGACGAGACCGCGCGGCAGGCCGCCGAATGCCTCATCCGCGGCAGTGAGCGGCGCGGCGGGAAGCCCGACGGCATCGTCGTCTTCCTCTGCCGCGAACCTCGCGGCGAAGAGAGCGGCCGCGAGGTGATGAACCGGCTGCGACCGCTCGCCCACGGGGTTCGGCTCGCCTGCGGGGCACTGGACGTGCCGGTCCTGGAGGTGCTGTGCCTGTCCGCCGGGCGCTTCTGGTCCTACGTGTGCCCCGACGAGCGGTGCTGCCCCGCCGAGGGCAGCAGGCTCGCGGCGGTCGGGACCTCGGTGATGGCGGCCGCCGCCACCTTCGCGGGCCTCCAGGTCAGGGGATCCCTCGCGGAGATCGAGGGGCGGCTGGCGCCGTTGGGGGGAGCGGTGGCCGACGAAATGGAGCGGGCCTTGGACCGGGCGGCGGTCGACCTGGTGCCGAAGATCCTCGACGGGGCCACCCGGGAGGACGTCGGCGCCGAGACCCTGGCACTGGCCCGCTCGCTCATGCGCAGGATGACCCTCGCCCCGCCCGCGGAGGGCCCTCGCGGCGCCGACGACCGGGACGACGGGCTGCTCGGGCACGACGAGGCAGCCGCCCTCATCCTGGGCCTGCAGGACCGGGAGGTCCGGGACGTCGCGGCCGAGTGGATGGAGGACGAGGAGGCTCCGCCGGCCCTGCGGCTGTGGCGGGCCCTCGCCCGGCGCTGTGTCGGCGCCTACGGGGAGCACGCCGCCGCCCCCCTGACCCTCGCCGGCTGGGTCTCCTGGTCCACCGGTGACGAGCCGACCGCCCGGATCGCCCTGGGCATGGCCCTGCGGGCGGATGCCGAGTACCGCTTCGCCCAGCTGCTCCACCACGCCTGCAACGAGGGAGTCGACCCCGAGGGGCTGCGGCAGTGCCTGCGGGAGGAGCGGCGCCGGCGGGAGCCCCGGCGCCGCAGGCCGGCGGCCGGCACCCGCCCGCCGGGCCGCCGCGGCCGCACGGCCCCCCGCCGGTCCTCCCGCCGCCCCGCGGGGAGCGGGCAGTGAGCCGCCGCCCCGCCCGGCGGGACGTCCCGGCGCGGTGGTGGTGCAGATCCACGGGGACGCACTCGTGCCGTGGACCCCGCCCCGGACGGGCGCAGCCACCGCCGGGGCCCGTGACCCGCGCGGGGGCGGGGGCGTTCAGCCGGGGGGCGCCGGGAGCCCGACTGAACGCCCCCACCCCCGCAGAACCGACCGGAGCGCAGACAAGGCGACGCATGTCCCACCCCGCACCTCCCCGCCCACCCGGTGTGCCCGCCGTCCGCAGGCCCGAGCTGCCGCCCGTGCACGGCGCCGTCATCTGCCTCGCCGCGCCCTGTCTGGTCGTCTCGCCGGAGGACGGCCAGCTGACGGGGCAGGGGATCGGCGGGATCTACCGCTCCGGGCGCCGGCTGCTCTCCCGCTGCGTCCTGCGCGTCGGCGGTCGGGAGCCCGTCGCCGTACAGCACTGCCGACTCGGCGCGAACCGGGCCTCCTTCACCGCGACGGTGCGCACCGGGGCCGAGCCCGGCCCCGATCCCGACATCGGGGTGGTGCGGGTGCGACATGCGGACGGCACCGAGCGGATCACCGTGCGCAATTTCGCGGCCCGGCCGGTGCGCCTGCCCGTGGAGCTCCTCCTCGGCACCGACCTGGCCGAGCTGGCCGCCGTGGCCGAAGGGCGGCCGGGGCCGGAACTGCCCGCCGTGGTGTACGCCGCCGGCCTGCGGTGGAGCAGCGCCGAGGCCCAGGCCGTCACCGCCGCCGAGCCCACTCCGGACGACGCGCTGGCCTCGGCGGGGCTGTTGCGCTGGCAGTTCGACCTGGACCCAGGCGAAGCCCGCACCGTCGAGCTGCGGACCACGCCGGATCGCGGGGCGCGGGTGAGCGCCGGCCAGGCGATTCCTCTGTCCGACGCCAGTGCCGAGGCGGACGACCCCAGGGCCGAGGCGTGGTTCCGCACGGGCGTCGAGGACCTCGGGGCGCTGCTGCTCAGGGATCCGGACGCCCCGGGCGACGCCTTCGCGGCGGCCGGGGCCCCCTGGCGACTGGGCCTTGCCCCGGCCGAGTCCCTGTGGGCCGCCCGGATGGCGCTGCCCCTCGGCACCGGCCTCGCCGCGGCAACCCTGCGCGTCCTGGCCCGCGCCCAGACCGCCGGGTCCGGCCCCGACGCGGGGAAGATCCCGGGGCCGCTGCGCGGGGCGGGCCCGCAGCTCCCGCCGGGTTGCACCGGCACGGAGGCGACACTGGCCTTCCCCGCGGTGCTCGCCGAAGCCCGGCTCTGGGGGCTGCCCGAGGACGAGGTGGCGCAGCTGCTCCCCGCGGCGGAGCGGTGCCTGGACTGGCTGCGCGGCGCATTGGGGGAGGACGGCTTCCTGGCCGACCCCGATCCGGGGCCGCGGCGCTGCGAGACCCAGGCCCACGCCCACCGGGCAGCGCTGCTCGGCGCCGGACTGCTGGCCGGGTGCGGGAGGTCCGGCGCCGAGGAGTGGCAGGAGTGGGCAGCCGCACTGCGGGAGCGGTTCCGGGCCCGGTTCTGGACCGACGGCCCGGACGGCGGCCGTCCCGCGGCGGCCCTGCACCCCGACGGCAGACCACTGCCCCGGCTGACCGGGGCCGTCGTCCATCTGCTCGACACCGGGCTGCTCGCCGGGGCCCGGCTCGCCCCCGGTCTCCTGGACCGCCCCCGCACCGGGCAGGTCGCACGGCTGCTCGGAGCCCCCGCCATGGACTCCGGATGGGGGCTGCGGAGCATGGCGGTGAGGGAGCCGGGACACAACCCGTTCGGCCACCGCTCGGGGGCGGTCCGGGCGTACGAGAGCGCCGTGGCGGTGGCGGGCCTCGCGCAGGCGGGCTTCGAGAAGGAGGCCACGGGGCTGCTCCGGGGCCTGCTCGATGCGGCGGAGAGATTCGGGTACCGGCTGCCGGAGATGTTCGCGGCCGAGCAGCGCACCCCGGGCAGCGCACCGCTCCCGCACCCGGCTGCGTGCCGCCCGGCGGCGGTGGCCGCGGCGGCGGCGATCCACGTGCTGACCGCCCTCACCGGCATCCGTCCCGACGCCCCCGCGAGAGCAGTCCGTCTCGTTCCGATGCCCGGAGCCCCCCTCGGAGCCCTGCGCCTCTCGGGCCTGCGGGTGGCGGGGGAGCCGTTCGCGGTCCGGATCAATCGGCTCGGCCTCGCAATGGTGGAGGAGGCGGCCGATGCTCTCCAGCTCATGGGCCAGGAGACGGTGTGAGGATCGGCCCGGCGCGGGCCCGCCCGGCGTGCCTCGCGGCCCGCGCCGGGTCACCGGCGGCCGTGCGGCCGCCCGTCCGGATCGGCGCAGGGGACCCGTGCCCCGTCCGGCGACCTCCGAGGTCACCAAAGCGCTGTTTATCGTCAGGCAGACGACTATGATCGCGGCATGTCGCCCTACGACCCGTCGGCCTTTCCGCCCTTCGCCGTCACCGTCGACCTGGTCGTGCTCACCGTGCGGGGCCACGCGCTCTGCGCGCTGGTCGTACGCCGGGGCGAGCAGCCGTTCCAGGGGCGCTGGGCGCTGCCCGGCGGATTCGTGCGCGAGGACGAGGACCTGTCGGCCGCCGCGGCCCGCGAGCTCTCCGAAGAGACCGGGCTGTGTGCGCACGACCCCGCTGCGCCGGGCGTGGACAACGGGGCCCACCTCGAACAGCTGGCCACCTACGGCGATCCGAAGCGCGATCCGCGCATGCGCGTCGTCAGTGTCGCGCACCTGGTCCTGGCTCCGGACCTGCCTGCGCCCCGGGCCGGAGGCGACGCCAACAGCGCGCGCTGGGCCCCCGTCGACGAACTCCTGGCCGCGGGCGACGTGGCGGGACTCGCCTTCGACCACGCCCGAATCCTCGGCGACGGTGTCGAGCGGGCCCGCTCGAAGATCGAGTACTCCTCCCTGGCCACCGCCTTCTGCCCGCCGGAGTTCACGGTCGGCGAGCTGCGCCGCGTCTACGAGGCGGTCTGGGGCGTCGCCCTCGACCCCCGGAACTTCCACCGCAAGGTCACCGGCACCCCGGGCTTCCTCGTGCCGGCCGGGGGGACGACGACCCGTCAGGGCGGCCGCCCGGCCCAGCTCTTCCGGGCCGGCGGGGCCACCCTGCTCAATCCGCCGATGCTGCGTCCGGAAGTCTGAGCCCGCCCGGCCGGAACGGGCGGCGACATCGGCATACCATCGGACCGGTTGCACTGAAAATCGGACATATCGCGTTATCTTGCTTGCGGTACTCACGCTGCCGCAGAGCGGTCTCACCCCCCGCGAGAGAAGCGATGCTCCAGGCCATCGGACTGACCAGTACATCCCGCCCCTCCACCCCGCCCCTCGTGGACGACCTCACCTTCGAGGCCCGCCCGGGGAACGTGACCGCCCTGCTCGGCCATCCGGGCTCGGGCAAGACCACCGCCCTCCGCCTCATGCTCGAACTCGAACCGGGCCGGGGAGTCACCTACTTCCGCGGCCGCCCGCTGCACCGGATCGCCCACCCCGGCCGCGAGGTCGGCGTGCTGCTCGGCGACGTCCCCGGAAACCCGTCGCGGACCGTCCGCAACCAGCTGCGGATGCTCTGTGCCGCTGCCGGGGTGCCCTCCGCCCGGGCCGACGCGATGCTGGAGGTCGTCGGCATCGCAGGCCTGCGGGACCAGCGGCTCGGGTCGCTCTCCCTCGGCATGGAGCGCCGGGTCGCCCTGGCCTCGGCCCTCCTGGCCGACCCCTGCACCCTGCTGCTGGACGAACCTTCCGCCGGACTGTCCCCCCGCGAGCGCGGCTGGCTGCACGGGCTGCTGCGCGGCCACGCCTCGCTCGGCGGAGCGGTGCTCTTCACCACCAGCGACGCCAAGGAGGCCGCCCGCAACGCCGACCGGGTCATCACCATCGAGGCCGGCCGGCTGATCGCCGACCAGGACGCCGCCGACTTCACCCGGACGCGGCTGCGACCGAGGGTCGCCGTCCGGACCCCGCACGCCGCCCGGCTGGCCGACGTACTGGGCCGCGAGGCCCGGGCCGCCCAGCGCGCGGTGGAGATCGTGGCGGAGAGCGGCAACCGGCTGTCGGTCTACGGCAGCAACTGTGCCGAGGTCGGGGAGGCGGCGTTCCGCCACGGGGTACTGGTCCACCAGCTCGCCGACGAGACCGGCGACGCCGGATCAGGGTCGGCCGCCGTCCCGGTCCCGCCCGCCCGGACCGCCGCGGGCCCCGGCGCAGCGGCCGAAGCGGCGGCCGCCGCCGATCCGGAGGGAGCCCCGGGGTTCTCCCGGCAGGCCCGCCCCCGGCGGCCCGACTCGGCGGTGCGCCGCGTCGGCGGGCCCCTGCGGCCGGTGCGCTACGAGCTGCTGCGGGTCTTCGGCACCGCCACCCCCGTCCTGACCGCCGCGCTCGTCGTCGTGGCCTCCGTCCTCACCGCCCTGGCACTGGCCCGGGCGGGCCACACCCCGCAGAACCGGCTGCTCGCCGCCTGGCCGGAGCTGCTGCCGCTGCCACCGGCCGCCCTCGGGGCCGGGCTGCTCGGCGCGCTCGCCTTCGGCGAGGAGTACCGCTACCCCGCGCTCGCCGCAGACCGGGGCACCGTGCCCCGTCGCATGGGGCTGCTCGCCGCCAAGCTCGGGGTCTGCGCCGCCCTCGCCCTGCTGCTCGGCGCCCTCGCCGTCGCGGCCGACGCCGCCGCGCTCGCGTTCGTCTTCGACGGCGGCCCGCTGCGCGCCCCCGCGCGGTGGTTCTCCCCGGCCGCGAGCTGGGCCGGGCTGCTCATCGGGTGCGCCTGGGCCGGAGTCCTGGCCTCAGGCGTCTTCCGGTCCGCCACCGCGGGACTGGCCGCGGTGCTCGCCGTACCGGTGATGGTGGTTCCGCTGGTGCGCCGGGTCCTGGAGGGGTCCTCCGCGTACCCGGTCACCGGACTCGCGCCCCGACTGCGCGGGCTGACCTGGGTGCAGTGGCTCCCGGAAGCCGACCGGGTCCTCCTCGGCGCCCTGCGGGTGATGGCCCAACCGGTGGGAACCGCACTGGTGTTGTCGCTGACGGTCCTGCTGTGTGCCTACGGGTTCACGGGGCTTCGCAGCAGGGTCCGTTGGTGATCGTTCCGGTGCTGTCGGAGCCCCTCACGAGACCGTTGCGGTCCGGCTCGCACGATGCGGACCGCAACTCCCCGTAAAAGGTCCGGTTCTTTACGATAAGTCGTCAATTGCGTAGGTGGCACCGATCACCCTTTCGTGTGCTTTTCACCAAAGACCTCAAGGGTGATGGAGGCAAGGCCGACAAAGGATTCGTGAGTACCCTTGCGCACACCATGATGACCGCCGCCCGCCATGCCGACTCCGGCCTCGCCGGCCCGGGCGACCTCGACCGCTACTCCTATGCCGAGGCCCCCGGCTCCGATCGCGTCGGAGTGCCCCACTGGGACGGCGGCGACGTCGAGTTGAGCCGGGTGGGCCGTCGCGCGGCCGGCAGCCGCGGCCGCGGTCTGCACGGCCAACTCGTCCAGCAGCTCGGCCAGATGATCGTTTCAGGTGACCTGGGCGCGGACCGTCCGCTGGTACCCGAGGAGATCGGCCAGCGTTTCGAGGTCTCCCGCACGGTCGTCCGCGAGTCCCTGCGGGTCCTGGAGGCCAAGGGCCTCGTCAGCGCCCGCCCGAACGTCGGCACCAGGGTCCGCCCCGTCGCCGACTGGAACCTGCTCGACCCCGACATCATCGAGTGGCGCGCCTTCGGCCCACAGCGGGACGACCAGCGCCGCGAGCTCAACGAGCTCCGCTGGGTCATCGAGCCCCTCGCCGCCCGCCTCGCCGCCGGCCACGGCCGCCCGGACGTCCAGCAGCGTCTCGCCGACATGGTCGAGATCATGGGCCACGCCCTCGGCCAGGGCGACTCGATCACCTTCGCCCGCGCGGACCACGAGTTCCACGCGCTCCTGATCCAGGTCGCGGCCAACCGCATGCTGGAGCACCTCTCCGGCATCGTCTCCGCCGCCCTCCACGTCTCCGGCACCCCGATGACCGCCTGTGACCGCCCGAGCGAGGCCTCCGTGGCGCACCACGCGCGGATGGTCGAGGCCCTGGCCGCCGGGGACGCGACGGGCGCGGAGAACGCCATGCGCCAGCTGCTGACGGTGCATCCGGAGGTCGAGCGCGTGGTCCCCGCCCCGCGCGAGCACTGACAAGCACCGGACGCGCGGGGGCGCGGGGGTGGCAGGACACGTCGCCGGGCCCGGTCGGGTCCGGCGACACCGGTGTCCGGCCCCGTGGGGACGACCGCCCGCCCGGCGTGCGCCCGGCCCGTCCGGGGCGCGTACGCCCCAGCTGTCCGCCGATCGAGTGAGGGCCGCGCCGGAGCCACACGTATGGCCCTATGACCGGCATTGGCGCATATGGGCTGTGACTCGGGCCACGAAGATTGGGCGTAACGCTCCGCGAGGTCACGCGATGACCTAAGCAGTGATGGCCGACGGAGGGAATGCAGCAGCCCTTGGGGTGCTGCGCAGCTCCCCGGCCCCTGCCCGCGCCGCCGGCCCATCCCCCGTCGGTGGTCGTCGGCTCCGGTCCAGCACCACCAGGTCCGGGGTCGGAAGCCGTTTCCACCGTTCCGAGAGGTTGTTCGTGTCGGCCAGCACATCCCGTACGCTCCCGTCGGAGATCGCCGATTCCGAGTCTGTGATGGCGCTCATCGAGCGGGGCAAGGCCGAGGGGCAGATCGCCGGCGATGACGTGCGTCGGGCCTTCGAGGCTGACCAGATTCCTGCGACCCAGTGGAAGAATGTTCTGCGCAGCCTCAACCAGATCCTCGAGGAAGAGGGTGTGACGCTGATGGTCAGTGCCGCGGAGTCGCCCAAGCGCACCCCCCGCAAGAGCGTCGCGGCGAAGAGCCCGGCCAAGCGGACGGCCACCAAGACCGTCGCGGCGAAGACCGCGGCGCCGCTGAGCGCCGCGGCCGACGTGCCGGCGGCCGAGACGGCGGAGCAGGCGGCGCAGGCGGCGCAGGGGACCGCGGACGCCCTCGCGCAGGAGCCCGGAACCGAGCCCGCCGCCAAGAAGACGACCGCGAAGAAGGCGACCGCGAAGAAGGCCGCCCCCGCCAGGAAGACCGCCGCCAAGAAGACGGCGGCGAAGAAGACCGCCTCCAAGAAGGACTCCGACGCGGGCGACGACGAGACCGCGGAGGAAGGTCCCGAGGCGGCCAAGGCCGAAGCCGACGAGGAGGAGGAGGGCGGGGAGAACAAGGGCTTCGTCATCTCCGACGACGAGGACGACGCCCCGGCCCAGCAGGTCGTCGTCGCCGGCGCCACCGCCGACCCGGTCAAGGACTACCTCAAGCAGATCGGCAAGGTGCCCCTCCTCAACGCCGAGCAGGAGGTCGAACTGGCCAAGCGCATCGAGGCGGGCCTCTTCGCCGAGGACAAGCTGGCGAATTCCGACAAGCTGGCGCCCAAGCTCAAGCGCGAGCTGGAGATCATCGCCGAAGACGGCCGCCGGGCGAAGAACCACCTGCTGGAGGCCAACCTCCGCCTCGTGGTCTCCCTCGCCAAGCGCTACACCGGCCGCGGCATGCTCTTCCTGGACCTGATCCAGGAGGGCAACCTGGGCCTCATCCGCGCGGTCGAGAAGTTCGACTACACCAAGGGCTACAAGTTCTCCACCTACGCCACGTGGTGGATCCGGCAGGCGATCACCCGGGCCATGGCCGACCAGGCCCGCACCATCCGCATCCCGGTGCACATGGTCGAGGTCATCAACAAGCTCGCCCGCGTCCAGCGCCAGATGCTCCAGGACCTGGGCCGCGAGCCCACCCCGGAGGAGCTGGCCAAGGAACTCGACATGACCCCCGAGAAGGTCATCGAGGTCCAGAAGTACGGCCGCGAGCCCATCTCCCTGCACACCCCGCTCGGCGAGGACGGCGACAGCGAGTTCGGCGACCTCATCGAGGACTCCGAGGCGGTCGTACCCGCCGACGCCGTCAGCTTCACGCTCCTGCAGGAGCAGCTGCACTCGGTGCTGGACACCCTGAGCGAGCGCGAGGCCGGCGTGGTCTCCATGCGCTTCGGCCTCACGGACGGCCAGCCCAAGACGCTCGACGAGATCGGCAAGGTCTACGGAGTCACGCGCGAGCGGATCCGCCAGATCGAGTCGAAGACGATGTCGAAGCTGCGCCACCCCTCCCGCTCCCAGGTCCTGCGCGACTACCTGGACTGATCGGCGGGACGGCAGCCGGTGGTCGCGGGGGTGCGGGCGGCCACCGGGCATCCCACTCTGGGTGGAGTCATGCACACTCGGAGTCAGGAGGCCTCATGCGTCGTCCCTTTGCCCGTGCCCTGGCGGGCGCGCTGACCCTGGCGGCGGGAGCGGCCGCGGGGCCGCTGGCCCAGGCGCCCCGGGCGGCCGCGGACAGCGTGGTGATCGGCGGGAAGCCGGTCAAGGCCGCCGACAGCCCCTGGGTCGTGGCCCTCGCCAGCCGTGACCGGTTCGGGGGTACGCGCGGCGGGCAGTTCTGCGGGGGCGTCATCGTCGGCCCGACCACGGTGCTGACCGCGGCCCACTGCCTGGGCCGCGAGGTGCTGGGCGGTCCCGTCGAGTCCGTCACGGATCTCCGGGTCGTCGCCGGGCGCACGGAGCTCAGGGGGACCGACGGGCGCGAGATCGCGGTGCGGGGGGCCCGGGTGAACCCCGCCTACGACCCCGTGAGCAACGCCGGGGACCTCGCCGTACTGGAGCTGGCCGAGGCGGTGCCGGCGCACCAGGTGATCGCGATGGCCGACGCGGGGCACCCCGGCTACCGGCCGGGGAGCGAGGGGGCCGTGTACGGCTGGGGTGACACCAGCGGCTTCGGTGACTATGCGTACGGGCTGCGGGCGGCGCGGGTGACCGTACTGGACGACGAGGTCTGCGGCCGGGCCTACCCGGGGGACGCGGACGGGCAGTACCGGGCGGAGTCGATGGTGTGCGCCGGCGACGGGCGGGGAGGCAGGGACGCCTGCCAGGGCGACAGCGGGGGCCCGCTCGTGGCCCAGGGGCAGCTCATCGGGCTCGTGTCGTGGGGCCGGGGCTGCGGGCGGGCGGACAGCCCGGGGGTGTACACCCGGATCGCCCCGCTGGCCGACTTCGTCACGGGCTCCGAGAGGGCCGTAAGGCACCCGGACGGCCAGGATGCCGCCCGAGCCGACGGGAGGGGCGCCACGCCGTACGCAGGGCCCGTACGGGGCCAGGCGGGGGGCCGGGGAGCCTAGGTCCTGTCGTCAAAGTCCCGCCTGGCCCGCGGCGCCCGGCACCGCAGGCCGGTCGGGCGCCGCGGGCCAGGCAGGCCGGTGCATCGTTCGGGCGCCGGGCGTCCGCGGGAGCTGGACCCGCCCCCCGGCGCGGGCTCCGCTCACGTCCGGGCATGAGGACGGGCGGTGCCCCCTGGGTCTCAGGGGTACCGCCCGTTGACCGGCCTGGCCGGTCCTGGCTCGTCGGATGCGAGGTGCAGGCCTTGTGTCAGCGGTCCTCGGGTTCGGCGGCATTCGCAGCCGGAGCGGACGTGAGCCGCTCGGTCTCATCCTGTATTTCCGCGGCGATCTTCTTGAGTTCCGGCTCGAACTTGCGTCCGTGGTGGGCGCAGAAGAGCAGTTCACCGCCGCTCAGCAGGACGACGCGCAGATATGCCTGGGCGCCGCAACGGTCGCATCGGTCAGCGGCCGTCAGCGGGGTCGCGGGTGTCAGAACAGTAGTCACGTCGCCTCTTCTCTAGCTCGACGAGCTGTCGTACCAGGGTCAACATCCAACCAGGCCGAAAACGTTCCCGCTCGCGGCTTTTCCTCGAAACTTCCTTCCGAAGCTGGCCGGCTGTTGCCGGTTGGCGGCGAAGGAGCCGTATTGCGTTGCTTTACGGTTTCGCGTTGTCAGTCGTTGGCTTCTTGCAGTTCGATCCTCCCCGGCGAGGGTGCCAGGTTGTTCATGAGGACGTGCCCGAACACTAAATGGTTCATGCCTGGAAGGGAACGTGATGTTTCCTTCACCCTCCTGGGGGATCGAACATCCGTGCGGAGCTGGACTAGGGTGAGGAGACCCCGAGGGTGGCGTTGCATCGGCTCTACCAGGCCTCGGTACCCTTCGACCGGCAAGCCAGCCACCCCTGAGCCCGACCGGGCCAGAAAAGAAATTCAGCGAGGAGCGAACTGCGTGACCGCCGACACGTCCGTGCCTTCCAGCGCGCTGCTGTCCGGAGCAGACCGGGACGGTTCCAACTACACCGCGCGGCACCTGCTCGTCCTCGAAGGGCTGGAGGCCGTCCGCAAGCGCCCCGGCATGTACATCGGGTCCACCGACAGCCGGGGCCTCATGCACTGCCTGTGGGAGATCATCGACAACTCGGTCGACGAGGCCCTGGGCGGCTACTGCGACCACATCGAGGTCATCCTGCACGAGGACGCCTCCGTGGAGGTCCGGGACAACGGCCGCGGCATCCCCGTGGACGTCGAGCCCAAGACCGGCCTGTCCGGGGTCGAGGTCGTCATGACCAAGCTCCACGCCGGCGGCAAGTTCGGCGGCGGCTCCTACGCCGCCTCCGGCGGCCTGCACGGCGTCGGAGCCTCCGTGGTCAACGCCCTCTCCGCCCGTCTGGACGTCGAAGTAGACCGCAACAGCGCGACCCATGCGATCAGCTTCCGCCGCGGCGTCCCCGGGATGTTCACCGAGCAGGGTCCCGACAGCCCCTTCGACCCCGCCAACGGCCTCCGCAAGGGCAAGCGGGTCACCAAGGGCAAGACCGGCACCCGGGTCCGCTACTGGGCCGACCGCCAGATCTTCCTCAAGGACGCCCGGCTCAACCTGGAGACGCTCTACCAGCGCGCCCGCCAGACGGCCTTCCTCGTCCCCGGCCTGACCCTGGTGGTCCGCGACGAGCGCGGCCTCGAAGGGGCCGGCAAGACCGAGGAGACCTTCCGCTTCGACGGGGGCATCAGCGAGTTCTGCGAGTACCTCGCCCAGGACAAAGCCGTCTGCGACGTGCAGCGCCTGTCCGGCACCGGCACCTTCAAGGAGACCGTCCCCGTCCTGGACGAGCGCGGCCACATGACGCCCACCGAGGTCACCCGCGAGCTGGGCGTGGACATCGCCCTGCGCTGGGGCACGGGGTACGAGACCAACGTCAAGTCCTTCGTGAACATCATCGCCACCCCCAAGGGCGGCACCCACATCTCCGGCTTCGAGCGCTCGGTCGCCAAGACCGTGAACGAGGTGCTGCGCTCCGCGAAGCTCCTGCGCGTCGCCGAGGACGACGTGGTCAAGGACGACGCGATGGAGGGGATGACCGCCGTCGTCACCGTCCGCCTCGCCGAGCCGCAGTTCGAGGGCCAGACCAAGGAGGTGCTGGGCACCTCCGCGGCCGCCCGGATCGTCGCCGCCGTGGTCGCCAAGGAGCTCAAGGCCTTCCTGACCTCCACCAAGCGCGACGACAAGCAGCAGGCCCGCTCCGTGATGGAGAAGATCGTCGCGGCGGCCCGCACCCGCATCGCCGCCCGTCAGCACAAGGAGGCCCAGCGCCGCAAGACCGCGCTGGAGTCCTCCTCGCTCCCCGCGAAGCTGGCCGACTGCCGCAGCGACGACGTGGACCGCAGCGAGCTCTTCATCGTCGAGGGGGACTCCGCCCTCGGCACCGCGAAGCTCGCGCGCAACTCCGAGTTCCAGGCGCTCCTGCCCATCCGCGGCAAGATCCTCAACGTCCAGAAGTCCTCGGTCTCGGACATGCTCAAGAACACCGAGTGCGGGGCGATCATCCAGGTCATAGGAGCCGGCTCGGGCCGGACCTTCGACATCGACGCCGCCCGCTACGGCAAGATCGTCCTGCTCGTCGACGCCGATGTGGACGGCGCGCACATCCGCTGCCTGCTGCTCACGCTCTTCCAGCGGTACATGCGGCCGATGGTCGAGGCGGGCCGGGTCTTCGCGGCCGTACCGCCGCTGCACCGGATCGAGCTGGTCCAGCCCAAGAAGGGCCAGGACAAGTACGTCTACACCTACTCCGACAACGAGCTGCGCCAGACGCTGCTGGAGTACCAGCGCAAGAACATCCGCTACAAGGACTCGATCCAGCGCTACAAGGGCCTGGGCGAGATGGATGCGGACCAGCTCGCGGAGACCACCATGGACCCCCGCTTCCGTACGCTGCGCCGGATCAACATCGGCGACCTCGACGGCGCCGAGCAGGTCTTCGACCTCCTGATGGGCAACGAGGTCGCCCCGCGCAAGGAGTTCATCACGAGCTCCGCGGCGACCCTGGACCGCTCGCGCATCGACGCCTGATCCGGGCGGCGCCGGCACCGCGGACGCCACGGTGTACCGGTGCTCTTCACTCCATCACCTGATGGAGTGAAGAGCACCGGTACACCAGTCCGGAAAGCGGCCATTGCGCACATCCTTGGAGGCACGCGGCCAATGCGGCGGCGGACAAGGAGAGTTCGGTGGACAAGCACGCAGGTCGCGATGCCGGAACGATCCGGCTGGACGACCCCTGGTACGACGCGCTGGCCGTCGGCTGGGGCGAGGGTGAGGAAGCGTCCCCGCCGAGCCCGGCCCCCGACGGCCGGACCGGTCCCGGCGCAACCGACATCTACCTCGAAGTGCAGCGCAGCGCCGCCTTCCAGGAGGTGCGCAGCCGCTACCGCAGGTTCGTCGTGCCCGCGACCGCCGGCTTCTTCCTCTGGTACGTCGCGTACGTGGTAGCCGCCACCGCGGCGCCCGCCATGATGGCCCGGCCGGTGGTGGGCGCGGTCAACGTGGCCATGCTGGCGGGGCTCGGGCAGTTCCTCAGCACCTTCCTGCTCACCTGGGCCTACGCCCGCCACGCACGGCTGCGCCGCGACCGGGCCGCGCTCGACCTGCGCTGGACCGTCTTCGAGCAGGAGCGCGGCCAGGAGCGGAGCCGGGCGAGGGGGGCCGGCCGGTGACCACCGAGCACCAGACCCTCACGCTGATCCTCTTCAGCGTCTTCATCGCCGTCACCCTGGGCATCACCACCTGGGTCAGCCGCAACCGGCACGGCTCCGCGGAGGAGTTCTACGCGGGCGGGCGGCTCTTCTCGCCCATGGAGAACGGCTTCGCCATCGCGGGCGACTACATGTCCGCCGCCTCCTTCCTCGGCATCTCCGGACTGATCGCCCTCTTCGGCTACGACGGCCTGCTGTACTCGGTGGGCTTCCTCGTCGCCTGGCTGGTGGTGCTCTTCCTCGTCGCCGAACTCGTCCGCAACTGCGGGCGCTTCACCCTCGCCGACGTGGTCGCCGCCCGGATGAGCGAGCGGCCGGTGCGCATCGCGGCGGGCACCTCGTCGGTCGTCGTCTCGGTGCTCTACCTCGTCGCGCAGATGGTCGGCGCCGGCAGCCTGGTCGGTCTGCTGCTGGGCAGTTCGGGCGCCGCCGCCCGCACGCTGACCGTGGTCGGCGTCGGCGCGCTGATGGTGGTCTACGTGTCCTTCGGCGGCATGCGGGCCACCACCTGGATCCAGATCGTCAAGGCCGTCCTGCTGATGGGCGGGGCGATCACCCTCACCGTGCTCGTGCTGCTCCGCTTCCACGGGAACTTCGACCAGCTGCTGACGAGCGCCGCCGACCGGAGCGGCCACGGGATGCGCTTCCTGGGACCGGGCCTGAAGTACGGCGGCGACTGGACGGCCCGCATCGACTTCATGAGCCTCGGCCTCGCGCTGGTCCTCGGGACGGCCGGGCTGCCGCACATCCTGTCCCGCTTCTACACGGTGCCCACCGCGCGCGCGGCCCGCCGGTCGGTGGTGTGGGCGATCGCGCTGATCGGCGGCTTCTACCTGATGACCATCGTGCTCGGCTTCGGGGCGGCCGCGCTGGTGGGACCGGACGAGGTGCGGGCCTCCAACGCCTCCGGGAACACGGCGGTGCCCCTGCTCGCCGCACACCTCGGCGGGGGCGCGGGGTCCACCGGCGGCGCGGTGCTGTTCGCCTTCGTCGCCGCCATCGCCTTCGCCACCATCCTCGCCGTGGTCGCCGGGATCACCCTGGCCTCCTCGGCCTCCGTCGCGCACGACCTGTACGCCTCGCTGAAGCGCCGGCACGCCCGGCAGCGCAGCGAGGTGGCCGTGGCCCGGGCCGCCGCCGTCGGCATCGGGGCGGTGGCGATCGCCCTCGGGCTCCTCGCGCAGAACCTGAACGTGGCCTTCCTCGTCGGGCTGGCCTTCGCGGTGGCCGCGTCGGCCAATCTGCCGGTGCTGCTGTACTCGCTCTTCTGGCGCGGTTTCACCACGCGGGGAGCCGTCTGGTCGGTATACGGCGGCCTGGTGCCCGCGGTTCTGCTGGTGCTGGTGTCGCCCGTGGTGTCCGGCAGCCCAGAGTCGCTCTTCCCGGGCGTGGACTTCCAGCTCTTCCCGCTCCAGAATCCGGGGATCGTCTCGATCCCGCTGGGCTTCCTCGCGGGCTGGCTGGGCACCGTCGCCTCGGGGGAGGAGCCGGACGAGGCGAGGCACGCACAGACCGAGGTCCGCTCCCTGACGGGCGCCGGAGCCGTCTGAGCCGTCTGAGCCAGCCGCCGCCGGGCTGCTCAGGCGCCCTCCGGGGGGAGCCAGGTGTAGCGGTGTTCGGGGCGGCCGGTCTCGCCGTAGCGCAGCGCCAGGGTGACCCGGCCCGCGCGGTCGAACAGCTTCAGATAGCGCTGGGCGGTCTGGCGGCTGATGCCCGCACGGTCGGCTATCTGCTGGGTCGACAGCGGGCCGTCCGCGGAGCGGAGCACCCGGCGGACCGTTTCCGCTGTGGTGGGGGAGTGCCCTTTGGGGAGCTCGTTGGGCGAACCGGCGGCCGCGAGGGCGCCGAAGATCCGGTCCACCTCCGCCTGCTCGGCCTCCCCGCCGGTCTCGAGGGTCCGGCGCAGGGCCCCGTAGGCCTCCAGCCGGCTGCGCAAGCCGGCGAAGGTGAAGGGCTTGACCAGGTACTGGAGGGCGCCGAGGCGCATCGCGGCCTGGACGGTCGCCAGGTCGCGGGCGGCCGTCACCATGATCACATCGGTGCCGCGGCCGAGCTGGCGAAGGCGTCGGACGAGGTCGAGGCCGTTCCCGTCCGGGAGGTAGTGGTCGAGGAGGACCAGGTCCACCCGGTGCGCGGTGAGGAAGCCGAGGGCCTCCGCCGCGGAGTGGGCCTGCGCGACCACCCGGAAGCCGGGCACCTTCGCCACGTACGCGGCGTTGATGCGCGCGACGCGCACGTCGTCGTCGACGACGAGGACGAGGACGTCCAGGACACCGCTCACGGGCCCGGTCACCGCAGGGCCTCCGGGAGGACGACGGAGAACTCCGCCCCACCGTCGCCGGCCGCACCGGCGCTGACGCTGCCGCCCTGCCGCTCCGCGAGGCGGCGTACGAGGGCGAGGCCCAGCCCGCGCTCCCGGTGAGCCCTGGGCTGCTTGGTCGACCAGCCCTCCGTGAAGATCTCCTCGCGGCGCTCGGCGGGGACGCCGGGGCCGCTGTCGCGCACCCGCAGGACGGCGGTCCGGCCCTCGGCGCGCAGCTCCACCTCGACGAGGGGGGCCGCCGAGCCGACCGCGGCGTCCAGGGCGTTGTCGACCAGGTTGCCGACGATGGTGACGAGGCCGCCCGGGTCCACCAGCCGATCGGGCAACAGGGTGGCCGCGGCCAGCCGGAGCGGTACGCCGCGCTCCGCCGCCACGGTCGCCTTGCCCACCAGGAGGGCGGCCAGCAGCGGGTCGCGGACCTTCTCGGTGACCTGCTCGGCCGTGGTGCGGTGCACGCCGACGACCTCCGTCACGAACTCCACCGCCTCCTCGTGCAGGCCCAGTTCCAGCAGGCCGAGGAGGGTGTGCAGACGGTTGGCGTGCTCGTGGTCCTGGGCGCGCAGGGCGTCGATCAGCCCCCGGGTGGAGTCGAGCTCGCGGCCCAGGTGCTCCAGCTCGGTGCGGTCGCGCAGGGTGGCGACGGCGCCGCCGTCGTCGGTGGGCATCCGGTTGGCGACCAGCACCCTCGGGCCCTGGACGGTGAGCAGGTCCCGGCCGGTGACGCGGCCGGACAGGACGTCGGCGGTGCGGCCGGTGCCCAGTACGCCGTCCAGCGGGCGTCCGGCGAGGGCGCCGGCGGAGTCCGGGGCGAGGCCCAGCAGGCGGGCCGCCTCGTCGTTGACGAGGCGGACCCGGCCGTCCCGGTCGAGGGCGATCACGCCCTCGCGGATGGAGTGCAGCATCGCCTCCCGCTCGGCGAGCAGCCCGGCGATGTCCGAGAAGGCCAGGTCGCGGGTCTGCCGCTGAATCCTGCGGGAGAGCAGGTAGGCGGCGAGGGCGCCCGCGGCCAGGGCCCCGCCCGCGTAGGCCAGCAGCCCCGGGATGGCGCCGAGCAGCCGGTCGCGGACGCTGTCGTAGGGGATCCCGACGGAGACGGCGCCGACGATCTCGCCGTCGGCGGCGAGGAGCGGCACCTTGCCGCGGGCGGAGCGGCCCAGGGTGCCTTCGTCGATCTCCATGACCTCGCGCCCGGCCAGCGCGTCGCCGGGGTCGGTGGAGACGGGCAGGCCGATCCGCTCGGGACCGGGGTGCGAGCGGCGGATGCCGTCCAGGTCGATGACCACGACGTACTCGGCGCCGGTGGCCCGGCGTATCCGCTCGGCCGAGGACTGCACCGGGCTGTCCGGTGACGGGCCGGAGCCCAGGAGGTCGGCGGCGAGCGAGGGATCGGCGGCGGCGCTCTGTGCGATGGCCAGGGCACGCCGCATGGCCTGGTCGTCGAGCTGGGCGCTGAGCGGGGCCAGGAACAGCCCGGTGGCCAGCGCGACGACCCCGCCGGCGATGGCGAGCTGGGTGAACAGGATCTGGGAGACGGCCCGTCTGGGCAGCCCGAGGCGCCGAGCGCTCATGAGGAGGAACCGCATGAGGAGCAACGGTAGGTCGGCCGGGGCGTAAGCGGAATTTGTCAGGACTGCGCAAATGGCTTGCGTTGTTTGCGCCCAGCTTGCGCAAGAGATGCCGGTCTAAAAGTGCGGTCACAGCCGTAGACGACTGAGCAGGGCTCTGCAATTCTCGCACCGCACGTCGCAAATTCCTGTCTCAACTGGTTCAGAAAACTCATGTCGAGGGACGAGGACGTATGAGAAGGCTCAACTGGAGAGGGCGGGCCCTGGCCGCCTTGATCAGCACTGCCCTGTTGCTGGTGGGCTGGCCCGCCCTGAATGCCGCGGCCGCCGGAACGGCCACCGCCGCGGGCCGGCCCGCGGCCGCGAGCAGCAGCAACGGCGCCTACCCGGCCGCCAACGCCACCGACGGAAACCAGTCCACGTACTGGGAGAGCTCCGGCGCCGCCTTCCCCCAGTGGGTGCAGACCGACCTGGGCGCCGCCGGCCGCGTCGACCAGGTGGTGCTCAAACTGCCCGCCGCCTGGGAGAGCCGCAGCCAGAGCCTGTCCGTCCAGGGCAGCGCCGACGGCACCGGCTTCAACACGCTGGTGACCTCGGCCGCGTACACCTTCGGCCCGGGCAACGGGAACACGGTCACCATCACCCTCCCCGCCACCCAGACCCGGTACGTCCGGATCGACATCACCGCCAACACGGGCCGGCAGGCCGCCCAGCTCTCCGAGCTGGAGGTCCGCACCGCCGGCGACTCCTCCGTCAACCTGGCGCTCGGCAAGACCCTGACGGCCAGCAGCAACACCCAGGCCTACATCGCGGCCAACGCCAACGACGGCAACAACGCCAGCTACTGGGAGAGCGTGAACAACGCGATGCCCCAGTGGATCCAGGCCGACCTCGGCGCCTCCCTGCGCATCGACCGCGTGGTCCTGCGGCTGCCCGACGGCTGGGGACCCCGCACCCAGACCCTGAAGATCCAGGGCAGCGCCAACGGCCCCGACTTCACCGACCTCACCGCCTCCAAGGCGCACGAGTTCAACGCGGCCGGCGGCAACGCCGTGTCCCTCACCTTCGACGCCACGACCACCCGGTACGTACGGGTGCTGATATCGCTGAACTCCGTCCAGCCCGGCGGACAGCTCTCGGAACTGGAGATCTACGGTCCCCGGACCGGCGACACCCAGGCGCCGACCGCCCCGGCCGCGCTCGCCTACACCGAGCCCGCCACCGGCCGGATCAGGCTGACCTGGCAGCCCTCGACGGACAACGTGGCCGTCACCGGCTACGACGTGTACGCGAACGACGTGCTGCGCACCACGGTGGCCGGGAGCGTCACGACCTACACCGACACCCAGCCGGCGAGCGCCACCGTCCGCTACGTCGTGCGCGCCAAGGACGCCGCGGGCAACCAGTCACCCGACAGCAACGGCGTCACCCGCACCGGTGACACCGGCGACACCCAGGCGCCGACCGCCCCGGCCGCGCTCGCCCTCACCGAGCCCGCCACCGGCCAGATCAGGCTGACCTGGCAGCCCTCGACGGACAACGTGGCCGTCACCGGCTACGAGGTGTACGCGAACAACGTGCTGCGCACCACGGTGGCCGGGAGCGTCACGGCCTACACCGACACCCAGCCGGCGAGCGCCACCGTCCGCTACGTCGTGCGCGCCAAGGACGCCGCCGGCAACCGGTCCGGCGACAGCAATACCGTGATCCGCAACGGCTCCGGGGGCGGCGGCTCCAACCTGGCCGTCGGCAAGCCGGTCACCGGTTCCTCCGTGGTCCACACCTTCGTCGCGGAGAACGCCAACGACAACAACACCGCCACCTACTGGGAGGGCGCGCCCGGCGCCTACCCGAGCACCCTCGCGGTCGGGCTCGGCGCCAACGCCGACGTCGACCGCCTCGTCCTGAAGCTCAACCCCGACAGCGCCTGGGGCGCCCGTACGCAGAACATCCAGGTCCTCGGCCGTGAGCAGGGCGCAGCGGGAGCCACCGTCCTGGTCGCCGCCGAGGACTACGCCTTCAACCCGGCCTCCGGCAACACGGTCACCATCCCGCTGGCCGCCCGTGTCGCGGACGTGCAGCTGCGCTTCACCTCCAACACCGGCTCCTCCAACGGACAGATCGCCGAGTTCCAGATCATTGGCGTCCCAGCCCCCAACCCCGATCTGGAGATCACCGGCCTGAGCGCCGCTCCCACCGCCCCGGTGGAGTCGGACCCCGTCACCCTGTCGGCCACCGTCAAGAACAGCGGCCCTGCGCCGGCCGCCGCCACCGCCGTCACCTTCCAGCTCGGCGGCACCCCGGTGGGTACGGCCAACGTGCCCGCCCTCGCCGCCGGCGCCACGGCCACCGTCACCGCCGCGATCGGACCGCGAAACGCCGGGAGCTACCCGCTGGCCGCGGTCGTCGACGAGGCGAACACGGTCGTCGAGCAGAACGACACCAACAACGGCTTCACCGGATCTCCGCTGGTGGTCCGGCCCGTCGACAGCTCGGACCTGGTGGCATCGGCCGTCAACTGGTCGCCGAGCGCTCCGTCCGCGGGACAGCCGGTGGCCTTCGCCGTCACCGTCCGCAACCAGGGCACCGTGGCGGCCGCCGCGGGGGCCCACGGAGTCACCCTCCTCCTCCAGGACGCGGGCGGCGCCACGGTCCGTACGCTCACCGGCTCCTTCTCCGGGGCCCTCGCCGCCGGCGCCTCGACCGCCCCGATCGCGCTCGGCAGCTGGCCGGCCGCCAACGGCAAGTACACCGTCAAGGTGGTCCTCGCCGACGACGCCAACGAGCTCCCGGTCAAGCGCGGCAACAACACCTCCGCCAAGCCGCTCTTCGTCGGCCGCGGGGCGAACATGCCCTTCGACATGTACGAGGCGGAGGACGGGGTCGTCGGGGGCGGAGCCGGTGTCGTCGGCCCCAACCGGACCGTCGGGGACATCGCCGGGGAGGCCTCGGGCCGCAAGGCCGTCAACCTCGACGCGACCGGTGAGTACGTGGAGTTCACCACCCGGGCAGCCACCAACACCCTCGTCACCCGCTTCTCCATCCCGGACGCACCGGGCGGCGGCGGCATCGACTCCACCATCAACGTCTACGTGAACGGCACCCTCAAGAAGACCCTGCCGCTGACCTCCAAGTACGCGTGGCTGTACGGGGCCGAGGCCGCGCCGGGCAACTCGCCCGGCTCCGGCGCTCCGCGCCACATCTACGACGAGGCCAACATCCTGCTCGGTGAAACCGTCCCGCAGGGCAGCAGGATCCGCCTCCAGAAGGACGCGTCCAACACCTCCACCTACGCCATCGACTTCGTGAGCCTGGAGCAGGCCACCGCGATCCCCAACCCCGACCCGGCGACCCACACCGTGCCGTCCGGCACCACCCACCAGGACGTGCAGAACGCCCTGGACAAGGTCCGCACGGACACCACCGGCAAGCTCGTCGGCGTCTACCTGCCGCCGGGCGACTACCAGACGGCCGGCAAGTTCCAGGTGTACGGCAAGGCCGTGCAGGTCGTCGGAGCCGGGCCGTGGTTCACCCGCTTCCGGGCCCCGTCGACCCAGGACAACACGGACATCGGCTGGCGGGCGGAGGGCACCGCGAAGGGCTCGTCCTTCTCGGGCTTCGCCTACTTCGGCAACTACACCTCGCGCATCGACGGCCCGGGCAAGGTCTTCGACTTCGCCAACGTCTCCGACATCACCATCGACAACATCTGGAACGAGCACATGGTGTGCCTCTACTGGGGCGCCAACACCGACCGGATCACCGTCAAGAACTCACGCATCCGCGACATGTTCGCCGACGGCATCAACATGACCAACGGCAGCACGGACAACCTCGTGACCAACAACGAGGCGCGGGCCACCGGTGACGACAGCTTCGCGCTCTTCTCGGCGATCGACGCGGGCGGCGCGGACATGAAGAACAACGTCTACGAGAACCTGACCACGATCCTCACCTGGCGGGCGGCCGGTGTCGCCGTCTACGGCGGCTTCAACAACACCTTCCGCAACATCCACATCGCCGACACCCTCGTGTACTCGGGCATCACCATCAGCTCGCTCGACTTCGGGTACCCGATGAACGGGTTCGGGACCGATCCGACGACCTTCGAGAACATCTCGATCGTCCGGGCGGGCGGCCACTTCTGGGGGGCGCAGACCTTCCCCGGGATCTGGCTCTTCTCGGCGTCGAAGGTGTTCCAGGGCATCCGGATCAACAACGTCGACATCGTCGACCCGACGTACAGCGGAATCATGTTCCAGACGCAGTACGTCGGCGGTCAGCCGGTCAACCCCATCAAGGACACCGTCCTGCGGGACATCACCATCACCGGCGCGAGGAAGAGCGGCGACGCCTTCGACGCGAAGTCCGGCTTCGGCCTCTGGGCGAACGAGATGCCCGAGGCGGGACAGGGGCCGGCGGTCGGTGACGTCACCATCCACAACCTGCGGATGAACGACAACGCGGTGGACGTGCGGAACACGACCTCCACGTTCCGGATCAACCGGCTTCCGTGACCGTGCGGCGGGGCGCTCCGCGGGGCGCCCCGCCCCCCCCGCCGGATCCCGTGCGCGCGCGGCCCTTCCGGGACGCGCGCGCATGCGGCAAACTGGCTGTAATCGAACCGCAAGGAACTTGCAATTCTTGCGCTACTCTTGCGCTCATGACGCGACGACTTGCTCAAGTGGCGAAGAAGGTGGGAGTCAGCGAGGCAACGGTCAGCCGGGTGCTCAACGGCAAGCCGGGCGTCTCGGCGGCGACCCGCCAGTCCGTGCTGACCGCCCTCGACGTGCTCGGCTACGAGCGCCCCACCCAGCTGCGCGGCGAACGGGCCCGGCTGGTCGGACTGGTCCTGCCCGAGCTGCAGAACCCCATCTTCCCGGCCTTCGCCGAGGTCATCGGCGGCGCGCTGGCCCAGCAGGGGCTGACCCCCGTGCTGTGCACCCAGACCGCCGGCGGGGTGTCCGAGGCCGACTACGTCGAGCTGCTGCTCCAGCAGCAGGTGTCCGGCGTCGTCTTCGCGGGCGGCCTCTTCGCGCAGGCCGACGCCCCGCACGACCACTACCGACTGCTCTCCGAGCGCAAGGTCCCGGTGGTGCTCATCAACGCCTCCATCGACGACCTCGGCTTCCCCTGCGTGGCCTGTGACGACGCCGTCGCCGTCGAGCAGGCCTGGCGCCACCTGGCCTCTCTCGGGCACGAGCGGATCGGCCTGGTGCTCGGGCCACCCGACCACATGCCCTCCCTGCGCAAGCTGGTCGCGGCCCAGGCGGTGGCGGCCAAGGCCGGCACCGAGCTGCCCGCGACCCACGTGGAGCGGGCCCTGTTCTCCCTGGAGGGCGGCCACGCGGCGGCCTCCAGGCTGCTGGACCGCGGGGTCACCGGCATCATCTGCGCGAGTGATCCACTGGCCCTGGGGGCGGTCCGGGCCGCCCGCCGCCGAGGGCTGGACGTACCCCGGGAGGTCTCCGTCGTGGGGTACGACGACTCGGCCTTCATGAACTGCACCGAGCCCCCGCTGACGACCGTACGCCAGCCCATCGAGGCCATGGGCCGGGCCGCCGTCGAACTGCTCACCGCGCAGATCCAGGGGGCCGTCGTCCAGCCGGGCGAGCTGCTCTTCGAGCCGGAGCTGGTGGTCCGCGGCTCCACGGCGCAGGCTCCGCGCGCGTAGGACCCGTACCGCCCGCACGCGGGCCCCCAGGGCTCCGGAACGTCCAGTGGACGGTCCGGAGCCCTTTGTGCGTTCAGTGCCCGACGTCTGACTGTCAATCTCTTACGAAATCTGCGCGAGATATTGCGTCCATCTGTGGGTGGTGGTTGAGTGTGCCGCGCTCGCCCCACGCCTCCTGCCCGATGCTCGAAGGGGACCACCGATGAGAACCAACGTCCGTCGCAACGTCGCGGCCGCCCTCGTCTCCGCGCTCGCCGCGACCGCCCTCGCGGCCTGCGGCACGAGCAGCAGCGGCGGCGACGCCGAGCCCCGGGCCGGCGGCGGTTCCACCGACGCCACCACCCCGCTCGACCCGAAGACCAAGGTCACCCTCTCCATCGACTGCATGCCGCCCGCGGCCAAGGCGGCCGAGCTCAAGGAGTGGAAGGAGGACGTGGCGACCTTCCACAAGACCTACCCGAACGTCACCATCGAGGGCCGCTCCACCCCCGGGCAGTGCCTGGAGCCCCCGCGCTTCACCGCGATGCTCAAGGCGAAGTCCCAGCCGGACGTCTTCTACGCCTACTTCACCGACCTCCAGCAGGTACTGGACAACGACGGGGCCGAGGACATCACGGCCTACGTCACCCCGGCCTCGGTGCCCGCGCTCGACGACATCGACAAGAACGTCCTGAACGTCCTCAGGCGCGACGGCAGGCTCTACGGCGTACCCACCAGCAACTACGCGATGGGACTGCTGGTCAACCGCAAGCTCTTCCGGCAGGCGGGCCTCGACCCCGACAACCCGCCGCGCACCTGGGACGAGGTCCGCGCCGCCGCCAAGAAGATCGCGGGCCTGGGCAACGGCACGGCCGGCTTCGGCGAGTACAGCGTCGAGAACACCGGCGGATGGCACTACACGGCCACGATGTACGGCCTCGGCGGCGACATCGTCGGCGCCGACGGCAAGGCCGCCTTCAACAACGCCACGGGCAGGCAGATCGTCGACAACCTCCACGCGATGCGCTGGCAGGACGACAGCATGGGCAAGACCCAACTGCTCAAGTGGGGCGACCTGCAGAAGCAGATGGCCTCGGACAAGCTCGGCATGTTCATCGCCGCACCCGACGACATCACGTACATGGTCCAGCAGCTCGGCGCCCAGTACGAGAACTTCGGCATGGGCCCCGTCCCGGGCGGCGCGGCCACCCTGGCCGGGGGCAACGGCTACATGATCAAGAAGGGCAGCTCGCCCGACAAGGTCAAGGCCGCCGTCGCCTGGCTGAACTTCAAGACGCTCACGGTCGGCAAGGGCCAGTTCCAGTACGACCGCAGCAAGGCGGACGGCCTGCCCGTCGGCCTTCCCCAGCCCGCCTTCTTCACCGGTGCCAGCAAGGCCAAGGACGACGAGCTGAAGGCCGCGAGCGCCACCATGCCGGTCGCCAACTTCAAGCCCTTCCTCGACAACGCGGTGCCCGCGAAGGCGGAGCCGCCGAAGGCGCAGGAGGTCTACAAGGTCCTGGACAAGGTGATGTCGGGGGTCCTGACCAACAAGGACGCCGACCCCGCCCAGCTCCTCGGGGACGCCGAGAAGGCGGTCAACCAGGTGCTGGGGAACCAGTAGCGGCGCGGGTGGGCCCGGCGGTGAGCCTCCCCGCCCCCCGGGCTCCCCGCCTTCGGGCCCGTCCGCCTCCCGGGCCCACCCTCCCCACCCCCGATCCGCCGATGGCGACGACCCACCAAGGAGCGAGCGGCGATGCCGGCCCCCACCCCGTCCCGGGACTCCCGCGCGGAGCTCCTCCGGGCCTTCAAGCGGAACATCACGGCCCACGGCTTCCTCATCGGCGCCGTCCTCTGCTTCTCCTTCTTCTCCTGGTACCCGATGGTCCGGGAGTTCCTGCTGGCCTTCCAGAAGACCGAGGGCGGCACCACCCGCTGGGTCGGCTGGGACAACTTCACCTACGTCTTCGCCGACCCGAGCTTCTGGCAGGCCTGGCGCAACACCCTGCTCTTCACCGGGCTGGCCCTGCTCCTCGGCTTCGCCCTCCCCTTCGTGGTCTCCCTCGTGCTGAACGAGTTCCGCCACGCGCAGGGCTACCTGAGGCTGCTGGTCTACCTCCCGGTGATGATGCCGCCGGTGGCCTCGATCCTGCTCTTCAAGTACTTCTACGACCCCGGTCACGGCCTCTTCAACCGGGCACTGGAATTCCTGCACCTTCCCGCGCAGGACTGGCTCCAGTCCACGGACACCGCGATGCTCTCCGTGGTCCTCGCCTCCACCTGGATGAACATGGGCGGCGCGACCCTGATCTACCTGGCCGCCCTCCAGGGCGTCCCGGGCGAGCTCTACGAGGCCGCCGAGCTCGACGGGGCCGGTCTGCTGCGCAAGATCTGGCACGTCACGATCCCGCAGACCAAGCTGATCCTCTCGCTCATGCTGCTGATGCAGGTCATCGCGACGATGCAGGTCTTCGTCGAACCGTTCCTGCTGACCGGCGGCGCCGGCCCGGAGGGTTCGACCACGACCGTCGTCGTCCTCATCTACCAGTACGCCTTCAGCTTCAACCAGTACGGCGGCGCCGCGGCCCTGGGCCTGTGCCTGCTCCTCCTGCTCGCGGGCTTCTCCGCGGTGTACGTCCGCCTGAGCCGCGACAACGAGAACTGACCGGGAACCCGCCCAGGGAGTACTCCACATGGCAGAACGCACCTTGATATCGCCGGCCCGACTCGGCCGCACCCGGGGCAGGATCCTCTACTGGACGGTCCTCGTCCTGGTGGTGGCCGGCTTCACCCTGGTCTTCCTCGGCCCCCTCTACTGGATGGTGGCGAACGGCCTCAAGAGCACCGAGGAGTTCGCCCGGGTCCCGCCGACCCTGGTGCCGGACTCCCTGCACACCGCCAACTACCAGGCCGCGTGGAAGGTCATGGACCTCGCCAAGCTGCTCTTCAACACCTGCTACTACGCCTTCGGCGCCCTCGCCTTCCAGCTCGTCCTGGACGTGGCCGCGGCCTACTCGCTCTCCAAGCTCAGACCCGTCTTCGGCAAGGCCGTCCTCGGCATGATGCTGGCGACCCTGATGATCCCGGCCACCGTCCTCGTCGTACCGCAGTACCTCACGGTCCTCGACATGCCGATCATCGAGCGGAACCTGCTCAACACCCCCTGGGTGATCTGGCTCCCGTCCGTCACCAACGCCTTCAACATCTTCCTGCTGAAGCGGTTCTTCGACTCCATCCCGCGAGAGGTCCTCGACGCCTCCGCCATCGACGGGGCGAGCGCGGTCCGCACGCTGCGCTCCATCGTCCTGCCGATGTCCCGCCCCATCCTGGGCGTGGTGTCGATCTTCGCGGTCGTCGGCGTCTGGAAGGACTTCCTCTGGCCGATGCTCACCCTCCCGGACCCCGCGCTGCAGACGCTCAACGTCGGCATCCACTCGCTCGCCGGCGGCGTGCCCGAGAACCACCTCATCGCGGCCCTGGCGATGGCCTCGGCGCCCACGCTCGTCATCTTCCTGATCTTCCAGCGCAACATCATGAGCGGTCTCACCGCGGGCTCCCTCAAGGGCTGACCACCCCGAGGCCTCACCGTCGCCGCCGCGCCCGGCCGCCCCCTGTGAAAGGACCCCTCCGTGGCTGACCTTCCCCTGCCCGAAGACGCCGCCGACTGGTGGCGCTCGGCCGCCGTCTACCAGGTGTACGTCCGCAGCTTCGCCGACGGCGACGGGGACGGCACCGGAGACCTCGCGGGTGTCCGGGCCCGTCTGCCCTACCTCGCCGACCTGGGCGTGGACGCCCTGTGGTTCACCCCCTGGTACCTCTCCCCGCTCGCCGACGGGGGCTACGACGTCGCCGACTACCGCGCCATCGACCCCGCCTTCGGCACCCTCGCCGAGGCCGAGAAGCTCATCGCCGAAGCCCGCGGTCTGGGCATCCGGACCATCGTCGACATCGTCCCGAACCACGTGTCCGACCAGCACGCGTGGTTCCGGGCCGCCCTCGCGGCCGGCCCCGGCAGCCCCGAGCGGGAACTGTTCCACTTCCGCCCGGGCCGCGGCGAACACGGCGAACTGCCCCCCGGCGACTGGCCCTCGCAGTTCAACGGCGCCCCCACCTGGACGCGGGTACCGGACGGGGAGTGGTACCTGCACCTCTTCACCCCGCAGCAGCCCGACCTCAACTGGGACCACCCGGCCGTGCGCCGGGAGCACGAGGAGGTGCTCCGCTTCTGGTTCGAGCGCGGCGTGGCCGGCGTACGCATCGACTCCGCCGCCCTGCTCGCCAAGGACCCGGAGCTGCCCGACCTGGCCGGCCGCCCGCCGGAGCCCCGGCCCGGCGAGACCCACCCGTACATCGACCGCGACGACCTGCACGACGTCTACCGCTCCTGGCGTGCCATCGCCGACGAGTACGGCGGCGTCTTCGTCGGCGAGGTCTGGCTGCCCGACTCCGAGCGCTTCGCGCGCTACCTGCGCCCCGACGAACTGCACACCGCCTTCAACTTCTCCTTCCTGAGCTGTCCGTGGGACGCCGGACGGCTGCGCACCTCCATCGAGGAGACCCTCGCCGAGCACGCGCCGGTCGGGGCGCCGGCCACCTGGGTGCTCTGCAACCACGACGTGACGCGCACGGTCACCCGCTACGGGCGCGCCGACACCGGCTTCGACTTCTCCGCCAAGGCCTTCGGCACCCCGACCGACCTGGAGCTCGGCACCCGCCGGGCGCGCGCCGCCGCCCTGCTGACCCTCGCCCTGCCCGGCGCGGTGTACGTCTACCAGGGGGAGGAGCTGGGGCTCCCGGAGGCCGACGTCCCCATCGGCCGCATCCAGGACCCGATGCACTTCCGGTCCGGCGGCACCGACCCCGGGCGGGACGGCTGCCGGGTCCCGCTGCCGTGGACCGCCGAGCCCTGGAACGACCCCTGGCTGCCGCAGCCCGCGGACTGGCCGGCCTACGCGGCCGACCGGCAGGACGGTGACCCGCACTCCATGCTCACCCTCTACCGCACGGCCCTCGGGCTGCGCCGCGCGGCGGCCGGCTTCGGCGGCGGCTGCCTGGAGTGGCTGGAGGCCCCGCCCGGGGTGCTGGCCTTCACCCGCCCCGACGGGCTGGTCTGCGTGGTCAACCTGTCCGCGGAGCCGGTCCCGCTGCCGGCCCACACGACGCTCCTGCTGGGCAGCGCCGCCCTCGACGGCGCGGGGCTGCTCCCGCAGGACACGGCGGTCTGGCTGCGGACCTGACGCCGCGGCCGGACCGCCGGCGCCCTCCGTCCGCGGCGCCGCGCGCTCTGCGGGCTCTGCGGGCGGCGCGGGCGCTACGGGCGGCGGCCCGGCGGGCGGTGCCGCGGACCCGCACGCGGGCCCGTCACGGCAGGGGCTGCGGCGGGCGGGGCCCCTGGTACAACCCGCTCGGCCGCATCCGCAGCGGCCGCTCCTGGTACTCCTCCAGCGCGTGCGCGATCCAGCCCGCCGTGCGCGCCACCGCGAAGACCGTCTCCCCGGCCTCCGCCGACATCTCGCACGACACCGTCAGCACGGCCAGCGCGAGGTCCACATTGGCGTGCAGACCGGGCCGCCGGGCCGCGGCGGTGGCGACCACCTCGCGGGCGGCCCCCAGCGCGGGGCCGGCCTGGGGCAGGGCCTCCAGCCGTGCGAACAGCGCGGTCGCCCGGGGATCCTCGCCCCGGTACAGCCGGTGGCCGAGCCCCGGGACCCGCCGGCCCGCCCGCAGGTGGTCCGCGACGACGGGTGCGGCGCCGCCCCGCTCCAGCGCCTCCGCTAGCATCCGGTGCGCGAGCCGGCCGGCGGCCCCGTGCAAGGGGCCTTCGAGCACGCCGAGCCCGGCCGAGACCACCGCGTACGGGTGCGCGCGCGCCGACGCGGCCACCCGTACGGCCAGGGTCGAGGCGGCCAGGTCGTGGTCGATCAGGAGCCCCAGGGCGAGGTCGAGCACGGCCAGCGCGTCCGGATCGGGCTCCCGCGCCGTCAGCCGTGCCCACAGCTGTCGGGAGATGCGTCCGTCTGCGGGGAAGCGGTTCCGCCCGACCTGCGGGAGGGCGCCGACCAGCGTCGGGATCAGGCAGCGTGCGGAGCCCAGTACGGCCTCGGGGGAGAGGTCGAAGCGCAGCGGGTCGGCAACGGCCGCGGCGGCGGTCGCCACCCGGAGCCGGTCGACGGCCCCGCCGTGCTCGGGCAGCGCGTCCACCGCCCGCCGGGCGGCGGCCAGGGAGTCCGGAGGAGCGGTGAAGCGGGCCCCCTGCGCCAGGGAGCCGCTCCAGAGCCACTCGGCGACCTCCTCGTAGCGGTACCGCGAGGCCAGCTCCACGGCGTCGACGCCCCGGAAGTAGTACCGGTCCGGCTCGATGAGCGTCAGCGAGGTCCGTACGGAGGGCTCCCCGGAGGGGGCCGCCGCCTCCCGCCGGCTGCGCGCGGCCAGCGCCTCCACCTCGCCCGCGTCGAAGCTGCTGCCGCGCCCGACCGGGTCGCGCCGGCTCGTGAGCTGGCCGCGGCTGACGTACGCGTACACCGTCGCCGGCTTCACGCCGAGCAGTTCGGCGGCCTGCCGGGTGGTCAGCCGTCGGTCTTCTTCCATGCGCACCACCCTATACACATTGATTCAATCAATGTTGACAAGGATTGCATCAATCATCGATGGTCGGTCCATGAACACCATCGTCGAAGTACCCCGCGGTCTCGCGGGAGTCGTGGTCACCGAGACCGAGCTCGGGGACGTCCGGGGCCGGGAGGGCTTCTACCACTACCGCCAGTACTCCGCCGTCGAACTGGCCCAGAGCCGCAGCTTCGAGGACGTGTGGCACCTGATGTTCCGCGGCACCCTGCCGGCCGGGGCCGCCGGGCGCGAGGCCTTCGCCGCCGAGATCGCCCCGCTGCGCACCCTGCCCGCCCCGGTGCGCGACGCCCTGCCCGCCCTCGCCCGGGCCACCGCCCTCTCCGGCCCGCTGTCCGGACTGCGGACCGCCCTCTCGCTGCTCGGAGCCTGCGCCGGCTTCCGCCCGGTCTACGACCTCGACCCCGGCCGCCGGGCCGCCGACGCGCTGGCCGCCTGCGCCGCCGTACCGACCCTGCTCACCGCGCTGCACCGGCTCGGCCGGGGGCTGGAGCCGGTCGAACCGCGCGCGGACCTCCCGTACGCGGCCAACTACCTCTACATGCTGACCGGACGGGAACCCGACCCGGTCCGGGCCCGCGCGGTCGAGCAGTACCTCATCTCCACCGTGGACCACGGCTTCAACGCCTCGACCTTCACCGCCCGGGTCATCGCCTCCACCGGGGCCGACGTCGCGGCCTGCCTGACCGGAGCCGTCGGCGCGCTCTCCGGCCCGCTGCACGGCGGCGCCCCCAGCCGGGCCCTGGACACCCTCGACGCCATCGGCACCGTGGACCGGATCGAGCCGTGGATTCGCGAACGGGTGCGCGCGGGCGACCGGATCATGGGATTCGGCCACCCCGTGTACCGCACCGAGGACCCGCGCTCGCGCATGCTGCGCGACATCGCACTCGGCTTCGGCGGCCCGCTCGTGGACTTCGCCGTGCAGGTCGAGCGGCAGGTCGAGCGGATACTCGCCGAGCTGAAGCCCGGCCGCGAGCTCCACACCAATGTGGAGTTCTACGCGGGCGTGGTCATGGAGCTCTGCGGACTGCCGCGGGAGATGTTCACCCCGACCTTCTGCGCGGCCCGCGTGGTCGGCTGGAGCGCCAACATCCTGGAGCAGGCCGCCGACTCGAAGATCATCCGTCCGGCGGCCCGCTACACCGGCCCCACCCCGCCGCAGCCGGTGCCCGCGCCGGGCTGACTACGATCGGCGGGGTGAACAGCAGGCAGCCCATTCCCGTCGTCGTCCTCGCCGGATTCCTCGGCTCCGGCAAGACCACCGTGCTCAACCACCTCCTCGCCCACCGGGGAGGCACCCGCATCGGAGTCGTCGTCAACGACTTCGGATCGATCGAGGTCGACGCCATGTCGGTGGCGGGCCAGCTCGGCGACTCGATGGTCTCCCTCGGCGGCGGCTGCCTGTGCTGCGCCGTCGACGGCAGCGAGCTGGACGCCTACCTGGAGAAGCTGGCGGCGCCCGCACACCGCATCGACGTGATCGTCATCGAGGCGAGCGGGCTGGCCGAGCCCCAGGAGATGATCCGGATGCTGATGGCCTGCGAGAACCCGGACGTCCACTACGGCGGCTTGGTGCAGGTCGTGGACGCGGCCGAGTTCGACGCGACCCGCGCCAAGCACCCCGAGACCGACCGCCACCTCGCCGTCGCGGACCTGGTGGTGCTCAACAAGACCGACCGGGTGGACGCGGCCGAGCGGGCCCGCATCGAAGCGGTCCTCGACACGCTCTGCGCCCCGGGCACCCCGCGGGTGGGCGTCGAGCACGGCCGCATCGACCCCGAACTCCTCTTCGACCGCAGGCCGTGGACGCAGACCCGCGGGCAGCTCTCCTTCGAAGACCTGCTCGCGGAGGCGGGCGCCCGCGAACCGGGTGCGGGCCACACGCGCCACACGGGGGACGAGGGGCACGAGGGGCACGAGGGGCACGCTCACGCGCTCTACGAGAGCGTCGAGTTCGTCTCGGACGGGGCGCTCTCCCCGCGCCGCTTCATGGACTTCCTCGACCGGCGCCCGGCCGGCCTCTACCGGATCAAGGGCTTCGTCCGGTTCGACGTCCCCGGACACGGCGAGCGGTACGAGATCCACGCGGTCGGCCGCTTCCTCCGCTTCACCCCCGGCCCCTGGGGGCGGGGCGAGCCCCGGCTGAGCCAGCTGGTCCTGATCGGCTCCGGCATCGACGGCCCCGGCCTCCTGCGCGAACTGGAGGCCTGCCGCGAAGAGGCTCCGCACGAGCTGGGCCCCGAGAGCATGTGGGGCGTGCTGCGGTACGTGGCGCGGCGCGAGCCCGCCGAGGCCCCGGACGAGAACTGACGCCTCGAACGCCCGCCGCGCCGAAGGCCCCGCAGCGCCCGCCGCGCCGGCCACCCCCGCCGCCCCCGCCGCCTCGCCCACGAAGCGGGACAGCCACCGCCGGGGGCGGCCCGGCCCGGCCCCGCATCCCGGGCCCGGGCCGGCTACGCGACCTCGACGCCGTACTCCCGCAGCAGGTCCTCCAGCCCGCCGCGGTAGCCCTTGCCGCCGATCACGAAATCCCAGTCGCCGTTGGAGCGGCGCCGGAACGAGCCCAGGACCAGGGCGGTCTCGCCCGCCCGGCCGTCGGAGACCTCCAGCCGACCGGCCTCCGCGCCCGCCGCGTCCAGGAGCCGGATGCGGGCGTCCGTGAAGCCGGCCAGGTCGGCGTGCGGATTGACCTCCGGGTCGACCGCGGCCACCAGCACCAGCCGGTCGGCCTCCCGTGGAAGGGCCTCGAAGGCGACCTCGACGGCCGCCTTGTCGGGCGCCGCGTGCGCGCGGGTCCGTACCGAGCCGTCGGGCGTCCGGGGGTTGTTGAAGAAGACGAAGTGGTCCTCGCTCAGCACCCGGCCGCCCGTGCAGACAAGGGCGCACACGTCCAGCGCCACCGCGCCCGACCAGGACATGCCGAGCACGTTCCGGTCGGCGGCCGGCTCCGCCTCCGGCGTGCGCTGCGCCGGGAGTCCCGGGGCGGAGCCGTCGCCCAGCCGGCCGCGCAGGCCGTACTGGTGCAGCAGTGCCACCAGCTCGACTCCGGGAACCAGCTCCAGCGGCTTGCCGTTGGCAAAGGTGTACGACCCGGGCCCGAAGGACGAGGTGGTGACCAGCACCCCCTTGTTCGCCCCCGCGTCCTGGACCGTGCCGTACAGGTCCCGCACCGCCGTCGGCGGGACCGTGTTCCGGTAGCGCTTGACCTGCACCACGATCCGCCCGCCGCGGATCGGGGCCGGGTCCAGCGCCTCGACGTCCACGCCGCCGTCGCCCGACCGCTGCGTGGTCACCGCCTCCATGCCCATCGCGCGGAACAGCTCGGCGACCAGGTTCTCGAAGGCGATCGGGTCCATCGCGAAGAGGTCCGGCTCGTCTCCGTCCCCGTCCCCGTCGCCGCGGTGGCCGCCGTGGCTGACCACGGCGCCGACCTCGCCGGGCCGCCGACCGGGGCGGACCGCAGTCAGCTGGTCGGGCCGCGCGGACAGCTGTCCGCGCAACCCCTCCACCAGGCAGTCCACCGCGCTCACCTGCTCCAGCCGCAACCCCTCGAAGGTGGCGCGCGGCGCCGACACCGTGGCCAGCACGATCTGGGCCTCCCGGCCCGTCACCGGATCGTGGTCGTCCACGAAGCCGTTGACGACCACCGAGTCCAGCGCGCCGAACTCGTCGGCCGCGTACACGTCGCGCAGGACCAGCAGCACGCACTGCGCCAGCAGGTCCCGGTACAGGGCGCGGCGCTGTGCGGCCGGCCGGGCCGTCTCCTTGTCCTGGTCCGTGCTCGGCACGTACCGCACCGACTTGACCTGCGGCACCGCCCCGTACCGGGGCAGCTCCCAGTCCAGCACCAGCTGCCGCAGGACCGGGTCGTAGGCGGCGGCCACCTGCCGGGGCAGGTCCTGCGGCCAGGCCGAAGAGGCGTAGAGCGCTGCCGAGAAGTACTCCACGGCAGCCTCGGGATTGCCCGAGCGCAGGGCGCCGGCCAGCTCGGTGAGTCCGCTGTTGTGCCGGCGGACCCCGGCGAGCTGCTCGGCCGCCCACCGGTCGTACTGCTGCCGGTACGCCGCCAGCTGCTGTTGGCGCCGGGCCTCGGCGGCGTGCGCCGCCTGCCAGGCCTCGGTGTATCGGGCGTGGGCCTCCTGCTCGGTCCGGGCGCGGCCGCCGCCGAGGGGCCGGCCGCCGCCCTGCTGCCGGAACTGCTCGAGGTGCGGCATCGGCACCGGGTGCGCCAGGGTGCCGGGGGCGAAGGGCTCCAGCTGCTCCGACCGGACCAGCGCGGCCATCCGGAAGGCCGGCGCCCGGCAGCCGGAGGCCAGCAGCCCCTGCAGGGCGGCCACCTCGGCGTCGATCCGCTCGGTGCGCCGGCGGGCCTCGGCCTCGCGGTGCTGTCTGTACGCGGCCTGCTGTTCCCGCTGCCCCCTGGCCGCGTCGCGCTCGTAGGCCCGCTGCCTGCGCTCGGCCTCCCGCTGCTGGATCAGCTGCGTCCGCTGCTGCCGGCGCTGCGCCTCGGCCCAGACCCCGATCAGTCCACCGCTCGATCGACGGCTCATCAGCTGTGCTCTCCCCCCACCCGCTCGTACGAGGAAAACACTAAGGGGCGCGCGGACTGCGCGGCCCGGAGACCGCACACCCCGCACGCCCCGTCGTGCGTGCCGTAGGCGCTACAGCGCGGCCCCCGCCAGCGCCGCGACGGCCGACGGCAGCGGTGTCCCCGAACCGTCCCGGCGCGGGTCCACCGCAGGAAGCGCGGCCGGAGTGCCGTTGGCGCCGGCCGCGCGGGCCGGAGAGCCGCCCGCCCACGCCAGCACCAGCACGTCCTCGCCCTTCAGGAACCGCTGGCAGCGCACGCCGCCGGTCGCCCGGCCCTTGCGCGGGTACTGGTCGAAGGGGGTCAGCTTCCCGGACGTCATCGAATCGTCCAGGGTGCCGTGCGAGCCCGCCACCGTGAACACCACGGCGTCCCGGGCCGGGTCGACCGCCGAGAAGTGGATCACCTTGGCGTTGCCGGCGAGCTTGACGCCCGCCATGCCGCCCGCCGGGCGGCCCTGCGGGCGCACCTGGGCCGCCGGGTAGCGCAGCAGCTGGGCGTCGTCCGTGATGAAGACCAGGTCCTCCTCACCGGTACGCAGCTCGACCGCGCCGACGATCCGGTCGCCGTCCTTGAGGCCGATGACCTCCAGCTCGTCCTTGTTGGCCGGGTAGTCCGGCACGACCCGCTTGACCACACCCTGCTCGGTGCCGATCGCCAGGCCCTGCGAGGACTCGTCCAGCGAGGTCAGGCAGATCACCTTCTCGTCCGCCTCCAGCCCGGAGAGGAACTCCGAGACCGGGGCGCCGCCCGCCAGGTTCGGCGCGGCATGGGTGTCCGGCAGCTGCGGCAGGTCGATCACCGCGAGCCGCAGCAGCCGCCCGTACGAGGTGACCGCGCCGACGTCCGCCCGGGCGGAGGCCGCGACCTGCGACACGATCAGGTCGTGCTTGGCGCGGGCCCCGCCCTCCTCCTCCGGCAGCGCGTCGCCGTTCGCCGTACGGGCCAGCAGGCCCGTCGAGGACAGGAGCACGCGGCACGGGTCGTCGGCGACCTCCAGCGGCACCGCCGCCACCGCCGTGCCCGCCGACTCCAGCAGGACCGTGCGCCGCTCGGTGCCGAACTTCTTCGCGACCGAGGCCAGTTCCGAGGAGACCAGCTTGCGCAGCTCCGCGTCGGAGTCCAGGATTCCGGTCAGCTCGTCGATCTCTCCGGTCAGCCGGTCGCGCTCGGACTCCAGCTCCAGCCGGTCGAACTTGGTGAGCCGGCGCAGCGGGGTGTCCAGGATGTACTGGGTCTGGATCTCGCTCAGCGAGAACCGCTCGATCAGGCGGGCCTTGGCCTGGGCGGAGTTCTCGCTGTCCCGGATGAGCCGGATGACCTCGTCGATGTCGATGAGCGCCACCAGCAGGCCCTCGACCAGGTGCAGCCGGTCGCGGCGCTTGGTGCGGCGGAACTCGCTGCGCCGCCGGACGACCTCGAAGCGGTGGTCGAGGTAGACCTCCAGCAGCTCCTTGAGGCCCAGCGTCAGCGGCTGCCCGTCGACCAGCGCCACGTTGTTGATGCCGAAGGACTCCTCCATCGGCGTCAGCTTGTAGAGCTGCTCCAGCACGGCCTCCGGGTGGAAGCCGTTCTTGATCTCGATGACCAGGCGCAGGCCGTGCGAGCGGTCGGTGAGGTCCTTGACGTCGGCGATGCCCTGGAGCTTCTTGGAGCCGACCAGGTCCTTGATCTTCGCGATGACCTTCTCGGGGCCGACCGCGAAGGGCAGTTCCGTGACGACCAGGCCCTTGCGGCGCGCGGTGACGTTCTCCACGGCCACCGTCGCGCGGATCTTGAAGGTGCCGCGGCCGTTCTCGTAGGCGTCCTTGATGCCCGCGAGGCCGACGATCCGGCCGCCCGTGGGCAGGTCGGGACCCGGGACGAAGCGCATCAGCGCCTCCAGGTCCGCCTGCGGGTGCCGGATCAGGTGGCGGGCGGCCGCGATGACCTCGCCCAGATTGTGCGGGGGCATGTTGGTGGCCATGCCGACCGCGATGCCGGACGCGCCGTTGACCAGCAGGTTGGGGTACGCGGCGGGCAGGGCCACCGGCTCCCGCTCCTGGCCGTCGTAGTTGGCGGTGAAGTCGACGGTGTCCTCGTCGATCGACTCCGTCATCAGCGAGGTGGCGTCGGCCATCTTGCACTCGGTGTAACGCATCGCGGCCGGCGGGTCGTCGTTGCCGAGCGAGCCGAAGTTGCCGTGGCCGTCGACCAGCGGCAGCCGCATGGAGAAGGGCTGCGCCATGCGCACGAGGGCGTCGTAGATCGACGCGTCGCCGTGCGGGTGGAGCTTGCCCATGACCTCGCCCACGACGCGGGCGCACTTGACGTACCCGCGATCGGGGCGCAGGCCCATCTCGTTCATCTGGTAGACGATGCGCCGGTGCACCGGCTTCATGCCGTCGCGGGCGTCGGGCAGGGCGCGGGAGTAGATCACCGAGTACGCGTACTCGAGGAAGGAGCCCTGCATTTCGTCGACGACGTCGATGTCGAGGATCTTCTCCTCGAAATCCTCCGGCGGCGGGGTCTTCGTGCTGCGGCGGGCCATCGCTGCGCGGCTCCTTAACCAAGAAAAATGGGGTGCTGGGGGGTCTGACGCGGACCATTGTGGCCCGAGGCACCGACATCGCCGCCTCCGACCCAGGTGTGACCCGGGAACTTCTACGGCGACCGGCGCGCTTGCATACAGTGGCAGGTCTGACAGAAATCTCTACATCGCGATCGAAGGGACCACATGCCCATGGGTCACACGGCCACAGCTCAGGCCGGCTCCGGCGGCCTGACAGCGACCGAGCACCGGCTGGCCAACGGCCTGCGCGTGGTGCTTTCCGAGGACCACCTGACCCCGGTCGCCGCGGTCTGCCTCTGGTACGACGTGGGCTCGCGCCACGAAGTCAAGGGGCGCACCGGCCTGGCTCACCTCTTCGAGCACCTGATGTTCCAGGGCTCGGCGAGCGTACCGGGCAACGGCCACTTCGAACTGGTCCAGGGGGCCGGCGGTTCGCTCAACGGCACCACCAGCTTCGAGCGCACCAACTACTTCGAGACGATGCCGACCCACCAGCTGGAGCTCGCGCTCTGGCTGGAGGCGGACCGGATGGGCTCGCTGCTGGCCGCCCTGGACGACGAGTCCATGGAGAACCAGCGCGACGTCGTCAAGAACGAGCGCCGCCAGCGCTACGACAACGTCCCGTACGGCACGGCGTTCGAGAAGCTGACCGCCCTGGCGTACCCCGAGGGCCACCCGTACCACCACACGCCGATCGGCTCCATGGCCGACCTCGACGCCGCCTCGCTGGAGGACGCGCGCCACTTCTTCCGCACGTACTACGCGCCCAACAACGCGGTGCTGTCGGTCGTCGGCGACATCGACCCCGAGCGGACGCTCGCCTGGATCGAGAAGTACTTCGGCACCATCCCCCCGCACGACGGCAAGCAGCCGCCGCGCGACGGCTCGCTGCCGGACGTCATCGGCGAGGAGCTGCGCGAGGAGATCGTCGAGGAGGTCCCGGCGCGTGCCCTGATGGCCGCCTACCGGCTCCCGCACGACGGCACCCGCGAGTGCGACGCCGCCGACGTGGCGCTGACCGTGCTGGGCGGCGGCGAGTCCTCGCGGCTCCACAACCGCCTGGTACGCCGCGACCAGACGGCCGTCGCGGCCGGCTTCGGCATGCTCCGCCTGGCCGGGGCCCCCTCGCTGGGCTGGCTGGACGTCAAGACCTCGGGCGGGGTCGAGGTGCCCGCGATCGAGGCGGCCGTGGACGAGGAGCTCGCGCGGTTCGCCGCCGAGGGCCCGACGGCCGAGGAGATGGAGCGCGCCCAGGCGCAGCTCGAGCGCGAGTGGCTGGACCGGCTGAGCACGGTCTCCGGCCGCGCCGACGAACTGTGCCGCTACGCGGTGCTCTTCGGCGACCCGCAGCTCGCGCTGACGGCCGTCGGACGCGTCCTGGACGTCACCGCCGAGGAGGTGCAGGCCGTGGCCGCGGCCCGGCTGCGCCCGGACAACCGCGCGGTGCTGGTCTACGAACCGCTGCCGGCAGCCGAGAGCGGCGCCGATGCCGATGCCGACGCCGCCGATGAGAACAACGAGAACGAGGGGGCGGAGCAGTGAGCGACACCGCAGCCGAGACCGCGGCCGACACCGCAGCCGTCACGATGACCTTCCACCCGCGCCCGGAGGCCGGCGAGCCGCAGCCGTGGGCCTTCCCGGCCCCCGAGCGCGGCGAACTGCCCAACGGCCTGACGCTGCTGCGCTGCCACCGCCCGGGCCAGCAGGTGATCGCGGTGGAGATCAACCTGGCCGCCCCCCTCGACGCCGAGCCCGAGGGCCTGGACGGCGTGGCGACCATCATGGCGCGCGCCCTGTCCGAGGGCACCGACAAGCACTCCGCCGAGGAGTTCTCGGCCGAGCTGGAGCGCTGCGGGGCCACCCTCGACGCCCACGCCGACCACCCCGGCCTGCGGGTCTCCCTGGAGGTCCCGGCCTCCCGGCTGCACAAGGCGCTCGGGCTGCTGGCCGAGGCACTGCGCGCGCCCGCCTTCGCGGACGCCGAGGTCGACCGCCTGGTGCGCAACCGGCTCGACGAGATCCCGCACGAGCTGGCCAACCCGCAACGCCGCGCCGCCCAGCAGCTCTCCAAGGAGCTGTTCCCGGCCGCCCTGCGGATGTCCCGCCCCCGGCAGGGCACCGAGGAGACCGTCGCCCGCATCGACTCCGCGGCCGTACGCGCCTTCTACGAGGCCCACGTGCGCCCCGCCACCGCCACCGCGGTGGTCGTCGGCGACCTGACCGGGATCGACCTGGACGCCGTCCTGGCCGACACCCTGGGCGCCTGGACGGGCAACTCCGCCGCGCCCCGGCCCGTGCCGCCGGTGACCGCCGACGACACCGGCCGCGTGGTGATCGTGGACCGGCCCGGCGCGGTCCAGACGCAGCTGCTGATCGGCCGCATCGGGGCGGACCGCCACGACCGCGTCTGGGCGGCCCAGGTGCTCGGCACGTACTGCCTCGGCGGCACCCTCACCTCGCGCCTGGACAAGGTGCTGCGCGAGGAGAAGGGGTACACGTACGGAGTGCGGGCCTTCGGCCAGGTGCTGCGGTCGACCGCCGACGGCAAGGGCGCCTCGATGCTGGCCATCAGCGGCTCGGTGGACACGCCGAACACCGGCCCGGCGCTGGACGACCTCTGGAAGGTGCTGCGCACCCTCGCGGAGGGGGGCCTCACCGACGCCGAACGCGACGTGGCGGTGCAGAACTTGGTGGGCGTGGCCCCGCTGAAGTTCGAGACGGCCGCCTCGGTCGCCGGCACCCTGGCCGACCAGGTCGAGCAGGAGCTGCCGGACGACTACCAGGCGCGGTTGTACGCGCAGCTCGCCGAGACCGGCACGGTGGAGGCGACTTCGGCGGTCGTGAACGCCTTCCCGGCGGACCGGCTGGTCACGATCCTGGTGGGCGACGCCTCGCAGATCGAGGCGCCGGTGCGGGCCCTGGGCATCGGTGACGTGAGCGTCGTCGGCAACTGACGGGCAACCAAAGGGGCTTTGGCGGACTTGTCCGCCGGGGCCCCTTTTGTCTGTTTAGTGGTGAGGTTGCGTGTATGCGGTGTGGCGTACGCAACAAAACGGCTCGTCTGTTTGGCGATTGACTGATGATCCGCCTAGCGTCGGCCGTGCTGTTCGTCAGTTGTGCCCGCCGCACCCGCGGCACCGGACAGCGATCGCCGAGTCCCCGTCAGGCGTGAGCCTGGGGAGCCGGGGACCCACATGAGTCCCTGGGGTGAATCGGGCCGCCTCGCAAGAGGAAGCCCGTAGGAGACCTTCCTGCTCCGAACCCGTCAGCTAACCCGGTAGGCGAGAGGGAAGGAAAGGATCAACCCCTTCATGGCGTTTGGCAGTCGTTCCGCCGCCCCCGGCAAGCACCGCGGTTCCAGCCGCCTCAGCCGGAAGACCGCCGGCTACGCCGGTATAGCCGCTCTCGCCACCACGGGTGTCGTCGGCTCCCTCGCAGCCCCGGCCTTCGCCGCGGACAACAGCACCGAGCACTCCGTCCCGGACGCCGGCTACAACGCCGTCGTCGTCGGCGACGAGCTCGCGGGCGACATCCAGGACCAGGCCGACTCCCAGCAGCGCGCCGCCGACCAGGCCGCCGCGCAGGCGCAGGCCGCGGCCGCCAAGGCGCAGGCCGAGGCGGACGCCAAGCAGCGCGCCGCCGAGGCCAAGCGCCTCGCCGAGGCCAAGGTCAAGGCCGAGCGCGAGGCCGCCGAACGCGCGGCCCGCGACGAGGAGCGCAAGCGCCTCAACACCTTCGTCGCCCCGGTCGACAGCAGCATCAGCACCCAGTACCACGCGGGTGGCGGCATGTGGTCCTCCGGCAGCCACACCGGCATCGACTTCCGCGCCGCCACGGGCACCTCGGTCCACGCGGTGGGCGCGGGCGTCATCGTCGAGGCCGGCTGGGGCGGTGCCTACGGCAACAACGTCGTGATCAAGCACAACGACGGCACCTACACCCAGTACGGGCACCTCGACTCGCTGAGCGTCTCCGCCGGCCAGCAGGTCACCGCGGGCCAGCAGATCGGCCTGTCGGGCTCCACGGGCAACTCCAGCGGCCCGCACCTGCACTTCGAGGCCCGCACCGGCGCCGCGTACGGCTCGGACATCAACCCGGTCGCGTACCTGCGCTCGCACGGCGTCAACCTCTGACCCGTACGCCCCTCCCGCTTCACCGAAGACCCCGGCTCGCACACCGCGAGCCGGGGTCTTTTGCAAATGTTTCGCATTTCCGGCTGCTCTCGGAAATTATCGTGTGTTGCAATAGGGTCGCAGCATGACACGGTACGGCAGTCGGAAATAGGCGGAGGTTCGGTCTTGCGTATTCCTGCGCACGCGGTATGCACGGCAATCCGCGACGACATCGTCTCCGGAGTGTTCGAGCCGGGCGGCAGGCTCACCGAGGAGGTGCTGGCCCGCCGGTACGGCGTCTCGCGCGTCCCCGTCCGGGAGGCGCTGCGGACCCTGGAGTCGGAGGGGTTCGTGACGACCCGCCGGCATGCCGGCGCCTGCGTGGCCGAGCCGACCGAACAGGAGGCGGCCGACCTCCTGGAACTGCGGCTGCTCCTGGAGCCGCTGGCGGCCGCCCGGGCCGCCCGGCGGCGCACCGAGGCCCACCTGAAGGTGCTGCGCGGGCTGGTCAGGCTGGGCCAGGAGCGCGCCAGGAGGGGCCAGGGGGAGGACCTGCGCTCGCTGGGCGGCTGGTTCCACGAGACCTTGGCCCAGGCCTCGGGGAGCCCCGGGCTGATCGCGCTGCTCACCCAGATGCGGCGCAAGGTGGCCTGGATGTACGTGGTGGAGGCGCCCGTCCGGCCGGTGGAGTCCTGGGCGGAGCACGGGGCGATCGTGGACGCGGTGGCCCGGGGGGACGCGGAGCGGGCGCGCGCCCTGGCCGCGGTCCACGCGGACCGGGCGGCGGCCGCGCACCGGCCGCGGCTCCGGGCGGCGGTGAGCACTTCGCAACGTGCCGTAAACATGTCGGGCGGCCGTCATTAACAGGCGCCGTATACAAAGAACGGGTATCTTCGCGGCGCGGCCGGAATTCCGGAGCGGCGGTAATTCGCCGTGCGAGCGGGGCGGGCGTGCATTTCGCCGGTGTGGCTGAATTATCTGCGGCGCTGAATTCCCGCGCGTCCGCATTTCCCGCGGGGTGCCGGCCGTGCCTGTCGCGCCGGCCGCCGCTCCCGCGGTCCGGCAGCGGGCCGTGCCGGGAACGCCGGAGCCGCGGTCCCCCGGATCGGGGGCCGCGGCTCCGGCGGGCGGGCGCAGTGCGTGCGGGCGCAGTGCGGACCCGAAGGCTCAGACGGTCTCGGGGAGCTCGTCGAGCCCCTCGGCGACCAGCTTCGCGAGGCGGTCCAGTGCGGCGTCGGCGCCGTCGGCCTCGGAGGCGAGGACGATCTCCTCGCCGCCCTGGGCGCCCAGGCCCAGAACCGCCAGCATGGAAGCGGCGTTGACGGGGTCGCCGCCGGCCTTCGCGATGGTCACCGGGACGCCGGAAGCGGTCGTCGCACGGACGAAGATCGAGGCGGGACGAGCGTGCAGGCCCTCGGCCCAGCCGACGTTGACGCGGCGCTCTGCCATGGTGATGCCCTTCAGGGTTCTTACGGTTGTCTAGACCAGTCTCTCACGACGCTCCGAATGCTCCGACCGGCCTTCACCCCCGGTTCACCGCCGTTCGACCTTCCCCAGCTTGCACTGGTTTGCACCGGCCTGCCTAACGCGCCGCGCGAGCGCTGTCCCGTGGGCCCCGGCCGTAAGGTAGGCCCATGACCACCGAGTCGGACCCCTCGTACCCGGCCCACTGGGAAGCCGACGTCGTCCTGCGCGACGGCGGCACCGCCAGGATCAGGCCCATCACCACGGAGGACGCGGGGCGGCTGGTCAGCTTCTACGAACAGGTCTCCGACGAGTCGAAGTACTACCGCTTCTTCGCGCCCTACCCCCGCCTGTCCGACCGGGACGTCCACCGCTTCACGCACCACGACTACGTGGACCGGGTCGGGCTCGCCGCGACCACCGGCGGGGAGTTCATCGCCACCGTCCGCTACGACCGCATCGGCTCCGACGGCCGGTCCGCCACCGGCCCCTCCGACGAGGCCGAGGTCGCCTTCCTCGTCCAGGACGCCCACCAGGGCCGCGGGATCGCCTCCGCCCTCCTCGAACACATCGGCGCGGTCGCGCGCGAGCGCGGCATCCGCCGCTTCGCCGCCGAGGTGCTGCCCGCCAACAACAAGATGATCAAGGTGTTCACGGACGCCGGCTACACGCAGCGGCGCAGCTTCGAGGACGGCTCCGTCCACCTCACGCTCGACCTCGAACCGACCGCCGAGTCCCTCGCCGTCCAGCGGGCCCGCGAGCAGCGCGCTGAGGCCCGCTCCGTCCAGCGGCTGCTGGCCCCCGGCTCGGTCGCGGTGATCGGAGTCAGCCGTTCCGGCTCGGGCGTGGGCGCCGCGGCCCTGCGCAACCTGCGGGACAGCGGCTTCCACGGCCACCTCTACGCGGTGAACGAGTCCGTCACCCGCGACCTGATCGAGGGCGTACGGGCCTACCCGACCGTCGACGCCATCGGAGCCCCCGTCGACCTCGCCGTCATCGCCGTCCCCGCCGACCGCGTCCCCGAGGCGGTCGCCGCCTGCGGCGCACACCGGGTCCAGGGCCTCGTCGTGCTCTCCGCCGGGTACGGCGAGAGCGGCCCCGCCGGGCTCGCCCGCCAGCGCGAACTCGTGCGCCAGGTCCGCTCGTACGGGATGCGGCTCATCGGCCCCAACGCCTTCGGCCTGATCAACACCGCGCCCGAGGTGGAGCTCAACGCCTCGCTGGCCCCCGCGCCGATGCCGTTGCGCGGCCGGATCGGCCTGTTCACGCAGTCCGGGGCCATCGGCATCGCCCTGCTCTCCGCCCTCCTGCGCCGCGGCGAGGGGCTGTCGTCCTTCGTCTCCGCGGGGAACCGGGCCGACGTCTCGGGGAACGACATCCTCCAGTACTGGTACGAGGACGACGCCACCGACGTCGCCCTGCTCTACCTCGAAACCCTCGGCAACCCGCGCAAGTTCAGCCGCCTCGCCCGCCGGACCGCGGCCGAGAAGCCGGTGGTCGTCGCCCGGGGCGGCCGCCACACTCCGGCCGGCCACGTCGTCCCGGGCACCCGGCTGCCCGAGGCCACCGTGTCCGCGCTGCTGCGCCAGGCCGGGGTCATCCGGGTCGACACCGTCACCGAGCTCGTCGACGTCGGCCTGCTGCTCGCCTCCCAGCCGCTGCCCGCCGGGCCCCGGATCGCGATCCTCGGCAACTCCGAGTCCCTCGGGGTCCTGACCTACGACGCCTGCCTCGCCCAAGGCCTGCGCCCGAGCCCGCCGCTCGACCTCACGACGGCCGCCTCCCCGGCGGACTTCCGGGCGGCGCTGGCCGCCGCGCTGGCCTCCGAGGACTGCGACGCCGTGATCGTCACCGCCATCCCGTGGGTGGGCGGCGAGCACGCCCCGGCCGACGCCCTCGCGGACGCGCTGCGGGACGCCGTCGCCGCGGTGCCGGGCAAGCCGGTCGCCGTGGTCCACGTCGAGCTCGGCGAACTCGTCGAGGCGCTGTCCGCCGCACGGGCCTCGCTGCCCGTGCCCGTGCCCCCCGCACCCCCCGAAGGGCCTCCCGTACCCGCCGGAGCCGCGGGCCCCGCCGGGAGCGCGGCGGGTCTCCCCGGCGCACCGCCCCCGGCCGGGACCCGTATCCCCGCCTACCCCGCCGGCGAGCGGGCCGTGAAGGCCGTCGCGGAGGCGGTCCGCTACGGCCAGTGGCGACGGGCCCTCGCCGACTCCGGCCAGGTCCCCGCGTACGAGGACATCGACGAGGCCGGCGCCGCCGACCAGCTGGCCCGGCTGCTGGCCGACGTCGACGGCGGGGCCGTGCTGACCCTGAACGAGTGGGACGCCCGCGAGCTCCTGGGCCGCTACGGCATCCGCGTCCTGGCCACCCTGCCCGCCCCCAGCGCCGACGCCGCCGTCCGGGCCGCCGCGGTCCTCGGCTACCCGGTCGCCCTCAAGACCACCGCACCCCACCTGCGCCACCGGGCGGACCTGGGCGGCGTCCGGCTCGACCTCACCGGCGAGAGCGAGCTGCGGCGCTCGTACGAGGAACTCACCGGGACGCTCGGCAAGGCGGCCGAGCTCCAGCCCGTGGTCCAGGCGATGGTGCCGCGCGGCGTCGACACCGTCGTCCGCTCGGTGATCGACCCGGCGGCGGGCGCCGTCCTGTCCTTCGGGCTCGCCGGGGTCCCCTCCGAACTGCTCGGCGACACCGCCCACCGCCTCGTCCCGGCCACCGACCGGGACGTCGCCGCCCTGATCCGCTCCATCCGGGCAGCCCCCCTCCTCTTCGGCTGGCGCGGCAGCGACCCGGTGGACACCCGCGCCCTGGAGGAACTGCTGCTGCGGCTGTCCCGGCTCGTCGACGACCACCCCGAGGTGATCGGGGTCTCGCTGGAGCCGGTCGTGGTCGCCGCCGAGGGCCTCTCCGTGCTCAGCGCGGCCGTCCGCCTGGCGCATCCGCCCGCCCGGGGCGACCTCGGGCCGCGGACCCTGCCCAGCTACTGAGCGCATCCGGCGGGTACGGCGCGGCCGGGGTGCCCCGTACGGGCCTTAGGATGGACCTCATGGCGAAATCCGGTACGACGACCCAGGGGCTGCGCACGGCGATCGAGCGCAGCGGCTACTACCCGGCCCTCGTGGCCGAGGCCGTGGAGGCCGCGGTGGGCGGCGAGCCGATCTCGTCGTACCTGGTCCACCAGGAGACGACCTTCGACTCCAACGAGGTGCGCCGCCACGTCACCGTGCTGGTCCTGACGGGCAACCGGTTCATCGTCAGCCACACCGACGAGCAGGCCGCCGACGCCGGGTCCCCGTCCCCGTACGCGACCACCTCGACCGAGTCGGTCAAGCTCTCCAGCATCTCCTCGGTCGTGCTGAGCCGCGTCGTCGCCAACCCGGAGTCCTACACCCCCGGAACCCTGCCCCGCGAGGTCGTCCTGACCATCGGCTGGGGCGCGGTCTCGCGCATCGACCTGGAGCCCGCCGCCTGCGGCGACGCGAACTGCGACGCCGACCACGGCTACACCGGCAACTCCACCGCCGACGACCTCAGCCTGCGGGTCAGCGAGGCGGGCGACGGCCCCGAGGCCGTGCGCCAGACGCTGCTCTTCGCCCAGGCGCTCAGCGAAGCGACGGCCGCCACGTCCGCCCCCGCCGCCCGCTGATGGCGCACCCCGCGGCGCAGAACTGGGCGGACGAACCGGAGCCGCTGGACCTCGCCGGCGCCCCGGTCCCGGAATACGGTGCCGGGTCGCTCGCCGACCTGCTGCCCACCCTCGCCGCCGGTCAGGGCGTACCCGGATTCTCGGCCTCCATCGCCGAGCTGACCCCGGCCGACCGCAACTGCGTCTTCCTCGTCGACGGCATGGGCTGGGAGCAGATCAAGGCCCACCCGGACGAGGCCCCGTACCTCACCTCCCTCCTCGCCGGCTCCCGCGGCGGCACCGGCCGCCCGATCACCGCGGGCTTCCCGGCGACCACCGCCACCTCGCTGGCCTCCGTCGGCACCGGCCTGCCGCCCGCCCGGCACGGCCTGCCCGGCTACGCCGTCCGCAACCCCGCCACCGGCGAGCTGATGAACCAGCTCCGCTGGCAGCCGTGGACCGCGCCCAAGCCCTGGCAGCCGTACCCGACCGTCTTCCAGCTGGCCGACAAGGCCGGCGTCGCCACCGCGCAGGTCTCCTCGCCGGCCTTCCAGACCACGCCGCTCACCAAGGTCGCCCTCAGCGGGGGCACCTTCCTCGGCCGGATGACCGGCGAGGACCGCATGGACCTGGCGGCCGAGCGGCTCGCCGCGGGCGACCGCTCCCTCGTGTACACGTACTACAGCGAGCTCGACGGGGCCGGCCACCGTTACGGCGTGGACTCCGACGCCTGGCGCGGGCAGCTGATGTACGTCGACCGCCTGGTGCAGCGCCTGGCGGAGCAACTCCCGCCGCGGACCGCCCTGTACGTCACCGCGGACCACGGCATGGTCGACGTCCCCTTCGACGAGGACTCCCGGATCGACTTCGACGACGACTGGGAACTGGGCGCGGGAGTGGCCCTGCTGGGCGGCGAGGGCCGGGCCCGGCACGTCTACGCGGTGCCGGGCGCCGAAGCGGACGTGCTGACCGTCTGGCGCGAGGTGCTCGGCGACCGCTTCTGGGTCGCGAGCCGCGAAGAGGCCCTGGAACTGGGCTGGTTCGGCACGCCGGGGGAGTGCGACGAGCGCGTGCTCGGGCGGATCGGCGACGTGGTCGCGGCCGCCCACGCGGACGTCGCCATCACCGCCTCGCGCAACGAGCCCAACGAATCCGCGCTCGTGGGCATGCACGGCTCCATGACCCCCGCCGAGCAGCTCGTCCCGCTGCTCGAGATCCGCTCCTGAAACCGCCGGCCCGCCGCACCTCCGCCGACTCGACCCCGCCCTCCCGCCCACGACCCGAAAGGTCCCGTACTCCCCATGCCCGAGCTGGTGTTCTTCTCCGGAACCATGGACTGCGGAAAGAGCACCAACTCACTTGGGAATCCGCCATCTCGCGTAGGGGTCGCCGAGCGCCGCTGCCCCACGGTCTGCCCGCCCCGAAAGGTCACCCTCCTCTGATGTCCGAATTGGTATTTTTCTCCGGCACCATGGATTGCGGGAAGAGTACTTTGGCGCTCCAAATCGGACACAACCGATCGGCCCGCGGGCTCCAGGGCGTGATCTTCACCCGTGACGATCGGGCGGGCGAGGGCAAGCTGTCCTCCCGGCTGGGCCTGGTCACGGAGGCGGTCGAGGCGACCGAGGGCATGGACTTGTACGCGTACCTCGTGGACCAGCTCTCCAAGGGCGGCAGGGTCGACTACGTGATCGTGGACGAGGCCCAGTTCCTGGCCCCCGACCAGATCGACCAGCTCGCCCGCATCGTCGACGACCTCGACATGGACGTGTTCGCCTTCGGCATCACGACGGACTTCCGGACGAAGCTCTTCCCGGGTTCGCAGCGGCTGATCGAGCTGGCGGACCGGATCGAGCAGCTCCAGGTCGAGGCCTTGTGCTGGTGCGGCGCCCGCGCCACCCACAACGCCCGAACGATAGACGGTGAGATGGTGGTCGAGGGCGCTCAGGTCGTGGTGGGCGACGTGAACCGCCCGGCGGGGGAGATCGGTTACGAGGTCCTCTGCCGCCGCCACCACCGCAAGCGGATGACCTCGTCGGCGGCCCACGCGGGCGCTCTCTCCCCGGACGTCCTCCCGGTCAACCACGCCTGACCGTCCGCCTCTGTGCGGCGCTGGCGCCTATCGGGCCTGCCGCCCGGCCGCCAGGCTTGAAGCACATCCCTTGGCGCCGCCCGCAGCAGTCTCCGAAAGCGTGCGCCGCGGCCACAGACGCAGTGGCATCCTGCGTTCGTGGACACAGAATTCCCCGAAAGGCTGGGCAACTTACCTCCCGGTGCAAGTCAGGCGGCCCGGGCCGTCTTCCGAAACCTCGGATTCCCCGAATCCTCGAAGGACACGGATGCCCTCCGGGAGGAGGCCACCGTTCCTGTGACCTCCTCGCAGTGGCGGGCTGTACTCGCCGACGCAGAGCTTGCCGGAAGATGGCAGGAGATGCGGGCAACGGCACTGGAGGTGGCCTCCACGGCGTCGACCTCCGGGCGATCCGCCGGCAAGAGGCTTCCAGCGCTTGCACGGCGACTCCGTGCGGCGTCCAACGAGATGGTTGCGATTTGGAACGACGTTTCCTTGTTCGCGCCCCCCAGCAGCGTCACCGAAGAACGCCGCATGGCAAGGGGCATCGCAGTCTCAAGCCGTGGGATGGCCTCTGCGGTGATCGCCTGTCTGGAGCTGGGGTGGGACGCTTCTCACTGGTCGGCGGCGTGGGAGTACGCCGTTGAAACGGATGCCAACGTACGCCGACTCGAGGCCTCGCAGGCCACACCAGTGGATGCGAACGAGGACCTGTACCAGCGAACACTCGGATTCTCATCGGCAGAGATGCAGCAGGGCGAGGGGTTGGCGGGGCGGGCCCGACTCGCAGCGGCCTGGTCACGGGATCCCAACGGGCTCGATCGCAGACTGCGCCAGCAGATGGGGCATCTGATCGGTGGCTCCCAACTCCTTACGGGCAAACTACGACAACATCTCGCTGCACTGGCCGTGTCCGGTCAGCCGTTAACCGCGCACCGTGCCGCGCGCCTGTCACGCGACCTCGTTGCGGACAAGCTGACGGAAGAGCCACAGCTTGCCTATGCAGCGATTTCCCGACACGTCAAACGTGAACCCTTGATGCTGTCCGCATACCGCGGTCAGACATCGGCGTGGGAAGGCTACTTGCGTGCCGCGTCCGATGAGAAGCAGATGCGCCCAGTCGCAGACCTGTACAAGGTCGTCGTCGAAGGCGACGTCAAGTGGACTGCGGCCGTAGTCCTCGACTTGCTGGGCAGAGAGACCCCAGCCGCGCACACCCTTGCGGCTGTACGAGACTCGTTGAATGCCGAGGCACATCCCCTCTGCCTGACGCTGGCCTCGGTGATCAGGCCAGAGTGGCGGAATGCAATCGCTCACGAGGACTACCACTGGGACCCGATGCACTCCACGCCCGTACTGGGCGGCCGACCGGTCAGCCTCGATGAGCTACTCCACACCGCTCGTACCGCCCGCACTGTCTGTCAAGGATTCGAGCACGGTGTCGCTGTGGCATACGCCCAGCACGCCCAAGCCGGTCACCACGATGAGCAAGAACCCAACGAGGTCACAAGAACCCTGGAGATGCTTCAGGCGATCGGTGAAGCCGGCCAGCCGGTGTTGGACGTGCAGCGCCAGGGCAGGTGCATGCGACTGGAGGTGCCGGAACTTTCCATCGAGACGCTGCGAACCTTGTTCCGTGCCCTGCTCAGGGCCTCGCTGGCAGACGAGAGCATCGTTCGTTGGGAGGTTCGACAGAATGCCGATCGGCCGATGCTCTACGTCGATCAGACTGGCGTCCAGGCAGCTCTGCGGCTCGCCGAGGATCTATGGGAGGCGGCCGATCCGCTTCCGTTCGCAGAGCTCCCCTTGCTCGCGAACGCCATGGTCAACTCAGGGGAGACCCATGAGGTGGCTGCTCGGACGGTTCTAGCCATAGCCGCAGCCCATGTAGTCGGGGAGCGCAATCGCTTGGCTGCGGAGCTCGCCTGCGGCCGTCCGGGCGCGAAGCAAGAGCTGCTGTGTACGGTGCAGCGCATCTGTCATGGCGCCGAGGAAGCGTCGCGCCTTCTCGGTGATCCAGCGGGGCGCAAGCTGATCACTTTCGCCAAGGTTCTCGCCAGCGAGTGCCAACGCCTTGAGAGCCCAGCTCCTCGGTCTCTTGTGCACGAGATGGCTCCCGCCGACCGCGCCCTGACGCGGTACGCTCCAGCGCACGTGCCATGGATCAAGCCTTCCGTGGGCGTCTGAGTGGAAAGTGCCTCGGTGTGGCCTCCCATTGCTGCAGCACTGAGGCTTCGCCCGGTCCCTGGCTTCCCCGGCTCCGTGCGCTGCGTCAGCGTTCCATACCTGGCGCATGGGGTGGAAGGCCGGGGCGTACCGTCGCGGGGCATGGCATCCTGGTCCGGTGATCAGGGAACCCGCAGAGGCGCAAATCCGAGAAGACGGCACCGTCGAACTACCCATGGGCATCCTCGCCGAGGCTGGCCTCACCACGGGGGTCAGGGTCCTTGTCTACAGCGACGGTGACGGCAGGATCGTGCTCCGCAGGGAGGCCGACGCAATCGAGGACCTACTGAACGGCCGTCCGCTCTGAAGGGGCTGCGCGTGCTCCCCGGCCGTCTGCTTTGACGAGAGCTTGCTGGACGAGCTCAGCAGCGTCGGCCGGAGGTGTGTGTTCCCACACACGGACCACCTTCCAGCCCGCCTCAGTCAGGAGCCGGTCCGTCTCTTTGTCCCTCCTGATATTGCCCTCGATCTTCCTACTCCAGAAGTCGCGGTTCGTCGCTGGGATCGACCCATGTTCAGGGCAGCCGTGCCAGTAACACCCATCCACGAACACCGCGACCCTGGCCTTGGTGAACACGACGTCCGCCGTTCGCCGCAGATGCGGGAGGGGTTTGGCGGCCACGAGGTAGCGGAGTCCGGCCCTGTGCAGCAGTGACCGTAGTCGCAGCTCCGGCTTGGTGTCCCGGCTCCTGTTGGACCGCATCGAGGCGCGAGTCGCTGGCGAGGACGCCCATGATCCTGCTGTGTCTTCCCCGACAAGGAGCCCTGTCTCCCCCGCAAGCCTCCACGCCTCCCGTAGGTTGGCCGATCGGGTCGGGAGGTCGACCTCCCCTAGGTGTAGTCGCTTTCGCCGCCCTTCCGACGTCCACTGCAGGCTTGCCGACACCCGTCCCGTCCTGCGGGACGGCGTCAGAGTCACATACGCCGCCCCCCTTCGCCCCTCACCCACATCCACGAGGCGGTTGGACGCCCCGCCGGCCGCCCGGTCCTGTTCCCGCGAGCGCTGTGTCCTGGTCAGCCCCGGTCGCGGACGCCACGAGCGAGGAGGTGCCTCACTACTGCGGGTAGGAGTTCCCCCCCTGGGCGTTCCCGTCGCTGCATCGTGCTCGACATTTGTCACACACGGACGGTACGACGTGGAAATCACCAGGTCATGCCTCCGTGAATTGCGGCTTAGAGGGGGCCGGCGCAAAGAGGACATGAGTAGTACCCTTCTCCTGTCCTCTGTCCGTTGTCAGGCGTGACCGGGCCGGCTAGAGTTCGCCTATGACCCTCGCACTACCCGACAGTGACTATCCGGACAAGCTCCTCAGCGGCCTGAGCGCCCCAGGGCTTCCTCTCCGGACCATCGACCTGTTCGCGGGGTGTGGGGGACTCACCCAGGGATTCGCGGACGTCCGGCGCGGGGGACAAGCGGTCTACGAGCACGTCGCCGCAGTCGAGCTCGACCAAGCCGCCGCGGCGACGTATGCGGTGAACTTCGGTGCGGACGTCCACCAGGGGGACATCGCCGACTGGGTCATGAGGGCGGAGGGCATCCCCGAGGCGGACGTCGTTTTGGGTGGGCCGCCGTGTCAGGGGTTTTCCCAGCTCGGAAACCAGGACCCGACCGACGAGCGCAACCAGTTGTGGCGGCACTACCTAACCGTCGTGTCCCGGGCTAACCCCAAGGCCTTCGTCATGGAGAACGTCGAGCCCTTCAGGCGTTCCCCGGAGTTCCAGTTCCTCGTCGACGAGACGCGTCCTGGTGGGATGCTGTCTGAGTACGTCCTTCATCACGAGGTCATCAACGCGGCGGACCATGGTGTACCGCAGCGACGGTTGCGCACGATCCTCGTCGGTGTCCGTAAGGATCTTCGGGTGCGGCAGGGGGCGACTGAACGCGTCGGGGACGTCTCTGAGCTGGAACTGCAGTCTCTTCTGATCCCCCAGCCCTCCCCGGCTCAGCAGAAGACGGTGTGGGAGACGATCTCGGGCCTGGTGCTCCAAAAGACACTCCGGGAGCTGCCTGGACGTTGGGAGGAGGTCAACGGCAAGCGCATCGCCGGACGCTTCACGATGGCCGAACTCCACCTCCGTCGCAACGGGATCACCGACCGGTCCATGGAGCGTTACAGGGCGATCCCCGAAGAGGGGAACCGCTTCAACCTCCCCGACGAGCTTCTCTCACCGTGCTGGAGGAAGCACAAGACCGGATCCGCGGACGTTATGGGGAGACTCTTCCGGGACAAGCCCTCCGTCACCATCCGCACGGAGTTCTTCAAGCCCGAAAAGGGGAGGTACCTGCACCCCTGGCTCCACCGTCCCATCACGCACCTCGAGGCGGCCCTGTTGCAGGGTTTCCCGATGGACTTTGAATGGTGTGGAAGCCGCAACCAGATCGCACGGCAGATCGGTAACGCCGTCCCCGTCGGCCTCGGGCGCGCGATCGCCGAGCACCTGGCACCACTGTTGCTGGCCCAGCGAAGTGGGCCCGCCAGCCAGCCGATTCGCGCACCTCGTTCCCGCGGGGGAAAGCGAAACCTCGCTGCCGTGTAGGCGGCTATATCGGGCCCGCCGCCTTGCTCGACCGGCCAGGCGACGCCCCCATTTCCGGCCATGAACAGACAAGCGCCCCAGATCCCACAGTTCGGTCACGCCCCGCGAGGACGAGCATCGGCGGGATAAAGTGCCATGTGAACCACCACGTACCATGCGTGACCGCATGGAGTGCCCGTAGGTGAGGTGTGGGTCTCCGACGGTCCCCGGGTCCGTCGCCCCTACCCAATCCCCGTCCTGGCCTCCACCCGTGGCCCCGTGCGTACCCATGGAGGCTCAGTTACGGATGGATCGTCGACGCCCGGACGCAAGCGGCGTCCGGCGCCGGGGAAAGGGTGGGGACCTTGAACGAGTTCGACGACCAATATGAGGCGTTCCGCCGTCTCATCAAGACGCACACGCCCGAGCAGGCATTGGCGACGATCAAGCTCTTCGGCATGGAAGAGGAGTTGGCCAGGCGGATCGCCGAACGCCATCAGCGGGAGACCATAGAGGTCCGCGACAAGCGGGAGCCCGGATCCGTCGTCCGGAACAACCGCGAGACCTGGTATGTGGGGCCGCAGGACGATGACCGGTGTTGGCCTGCCCTGCGTGACCTGCTGGGTAAGCAGTCGTGGAGCGACGAGAGCGTCCGTGACCTGGATGCGGCGTCCACCAAGGTCGTCTCCATGCTCGACCACCCTATGGCGGGGGAGTTCTCCACCAGGGGCCTCGTCGTTGGGTACGTGCAGTCGGGCAAGACAACGAACTTCACCGCGCTGATTGCCAAGGCCGCAGACTCGGGATACAAGTTCTTCATCGTCCTTGCGGGGGTTCACAACGGTCTGAGGCGTCAGACCCAACTCCGCCTGGAGCGGCAGCTCGTGGAACCCGTCATTGACCAGTGGCACCCCCTGACGGCACGGGAGGGGGACTTCGAGCCGCCAGCCGGCAACCCGGCCGCGTTCTTCGGTGACAAGAGCCAGCAGCACGTCCTGTGCGTGATCAAGAAGAACGTGCCTCGCCTCAAGAAGCTGAAGGCCTGGCTCGAGAAGGCCCCCGACTACCTCCGCAACTGCCCGACTTTGATCATCGACGACGAGGCCGATCAGGCCAGTGTCGCCTCTAAGAGCACCAACCCCCTGATCAGGGAGATCATCGACCTCTTTCCCCGTGGGGGATACGTCGGCTACACCGCGACGCCGTTCGCCAACCTCCTCATCGACCCCGCGGCTAAGGACCTGTACCCCGAGGACTTCGTCGTGAACCTGCCGAAGCCCCGAGGCCACTTCGGCACGGAGGTGCTGTTCGGGCGAGAAGCTCTGGACGGTGAGGATCCCGAGGACGTGCCGGACGGGTACGACATGATTCGCAGCGTTCCCGACGACGAGGTGTCCCTCGTCCGGCCTGGGCGTGGCGATATCGAGGGTTTCGTCCCCGAGATCGATGGCGCCCTTCGCACCGCGGTGCTCTATTTCTGGCTTGTGACAGCCGCCCGACGGGTTCGACGTCACGGCACCCCCCACTCGACGATGCTCGTCCACACCAGTGTGAGCACCCTGGTCCATGAGAGCTTCAAGGCCCCTCTGGAGGGGCTCCGCTCCCGGATCGCGGGGAAGATCGTGGATGCCGACGCTGCACTCTTCGCCGAACTCAGGGATCTCTGGGATGCGGAGACGGCTCGAGTCCCGGGCACCGAGCCGGACCTGGGAGAGGATCCGGTGCCCTTCGAAGCCCTCCTCCCGAAGCTGGGCGGTGTTGTGGACGACTGCCGCATCATCATGGACAACTCAAAGAGCGTGGAGCGGCTCGACTACGAGACCGGGCCGGTCGTCGCCATCGCGGTGGGCGGTAACACCCTCTCCCGCGGACTCACCCTGGAGGGTCTGGCGGTCAGTTACTTCGTACGAGGGGCCTCGACGTACGACAGCCTGCTTCAAATGGGTCGTTGGTTCGGTTTCCGCGAAGGATATGCCGACCTACCGCGCATCTGGATGACTGACGAGCTGCGGGACTGGTTCCGCCACATCGCCACCGTCGAGTCCGAGATGCGCCGGGACATCGACTTGTACATGGTCGAGGACAAAACGCCCACCTCGTTCGCAGTCCGCCTGCGCAACCACCCGGCGCTCCGCATCACCGCCCCCGCAAAGATGCGAGACGCGGTGAAGGTCGGCGCCTCCTACGGCGGGCAGCGGGTCCAGACCCGCTACTTCCGCTCCCACGATGCAGCGTGGCTCCTGGGTAACCGTGAGGCAGCCCACGCACTCGTAGACAACTCCTTGCGCATTGCGGGAGCCAGGCACGAGGACCGGGGCTCAGAGGGTCGGCACCTGCTGCGGAACGTCCCCTATGACCTGGTCCTGGATTTCCTGGAGCGATACCGCTTCCACGACAAGTCGATGGAGTGCGATGCGAAGCTCTTGCGGACCTACATCGAACGTCGGGTGCGGGCGGCCGGCGGCGGTGCACTGAAGCGGTGGAACGTGGCCGTCATCGGAAATCCGCTGAGCGGCGACACAGACCGCCGCTACGAGTTCGCCCCCGGTATCGCCGTAGACCGTGTCGTGCGTGCCAAGCTGCAGACGAGCGGACATGACGCCGCGGACATCAAGACCCTCATGAGCCGTCGCGACGCCGGTGTGGACCTTGACCTCACTGGCCTCTCCGAAGTTACGGAGGCGGCGCTCAAGGTTGCCCGCCGTACCCAGTCCCCGGATACGGCCCTGCTCACCCTCTACCCGATCGACGCCCTGTCGCCATCGCCCGCCAACCGAGCCCTCCGCTCCCCGCTCGACGCCGTCGATCACGTCATCGGCGTCGGATTGGTGTTCCCCATGCCGCGCGGTGAGGACAGCAAGGTCGAGTGGTACAGCGCGGACCTGTCCTCCGTGGAGGATGATGAAGAGGAGGACTTCAGTCTCCTCTTCGACGAGGACGACCGGTGAGCGGCACGGACCTGCGGGTCGTCCTGGATCACCACTGGGCCGAACTTGCTTCAGCCCCAGTACGTGCCGAGGTCGCGCTCAGGGTCTCGGAGCTGCCGGTAGTCACCGACTACGGGGCGATCTCCGCGGCCATGGACGTCGACGGGCTGCGACATCTGTTGATCCCCCTCCGAGGGCGCCAGAACATTCCTACGGGCCGCATCGGCGGAGCTCTGCGCGTTTCCGAACGGGCGCTCCAGGACGACAGCGCCTACGGGCGATTCGCCGACGTCGTTTGCACCAGACGCGACCTCGACGACGTCTTCACCGGCCTCTGCGGCGACGTACTTGTGGCCCTCGAGGCGGACGGTCAGCGCCCCTACCGCACCACCCTTGCCGTGGTGAACCGGTGGCGACAACTCTTCAGCGGGGGCCTCCGAGGACTGACTGTCGCGGAGGAAGTGGGCCTGGCCGGTGAACTACTCGTGCTGCTGCGCCTACTCCGAGACGATTCCGCCGCCATACGCCACTGGGTCGGCCCCGAAGGGGCGCGCCACGACTTCACCGATGGAATCCGCGCCGTCGAGGTGAAGAGCACTCTTGCCGTGTCTGGGCGGCGTACCTTCGAGGCCCACGGACTCGACCAGCTCGAACCCCCTCAGGGCGGTCGGCTGTTCCTGGCATGGCAACGTTTCGAACGGCGACCCGACGGGCGCACTGTGCGGGAACTAGTTGCCGAGGCCGGGCAACTTTGTGACGATAAGTCAGAGCTCGTGGACCGACTCTCCCGACTCGGATACTCCTTGTCACAGACCGATCAGAGCGCCGAATCCCGGCTGGCCCCTGTCGAGTCACGCTGGTACGTGGTCGACGAAGACTTCCCCCGACTGACCGGGGTAACCCTCGACGGCGCAATCCCGGACGGCGTTTACGACGTGCGCTACACAGTGGACCTCGCCGGCGTCCGATCCGCCCCGCTGGACGAAGAGGCCGTCGACACCCTCATCTCCGAGATGGGGGGCTACTCGTGAGCGCGTACGGCGCCCGATGGCTCTCCGAACCCTACGGGCCGGGCGGTGGAGGAGCGGCCGAAGGGGCGCTCAGGAACCTCGACGCCACGGAACTCGATCCCTTGACGCTGCTCGTTCGGGAGTCGGTCCAGAACAGTTGGGACGCACGTACTGGCGACGGGCCCGTCGACTATCGAGTCGAGCTCCGAACACTCGGGCCGAGTGAGGCTCCGGTGTGGCGGGACATGCTGTCGGAGGGCGTACCGCGGGCCGATCATCTGAGGCTCCGTTCCTCTCTGGCCCGTTCGGTCCTGCGCATCCTCACGGTGACGGACACGGGAACCCGGGGGTTGGGGGGACCGACCCGGGCCGATGTTGCGAAACCCGGAGAGTCCGACTTCGTATCTTTCGTCCGTAAGATCGGCAGTTCGAGTGACGCGAACGGCAGGGGTGGCACGTACGGATTCGGCAAGGCCGTCTTCCACCTCATCTCCGCCGCTCACACCGTCCTCGTCCACACTCGCTGCTGGGTCGGCGACCGGCTGGAGACCCGCCTCATCGGATGGGCGGTGCACGAGAGCTACACCACCGACGTGTCCGGCACGGCCAAGACCTACACGGGTCGCCATTACTGGGGGAAGCCCACTGGCGGATATGTAGAGCCCCTCGTGGGCGACGAGGCCGACGAGGTTGCCCGCCGGTTGGGTCTGCGACCCTTCCCTGAGGGAGGTACGGGCACCACGGTTGCCGTTGTCGACCCCGTGCTCGGCGAACGCGGGGACGATGAGGCGATGCGCTGGATCTCCGAGGCGATGCTCTGGAACCTCTGGCCCAAGATGCTGCCGGAGGGTGGGGACGCGCCAATGCGCTTCAGCATCCTCCACGAAGGCCGCACCGTTCCGGTGCCCCGGCCCTCGGAGACCCCCCACCTACGCCCATTCGTCTGGGCGTTCGACGATATGAGTCATGTCGTGGAGCACAAGTCGATGCGACGTAACCTCGGGCGACTCGGAATGCGGAAATTCCTCGCCCCCGTCGGACCGATCTCCACTGCCGCGCGAGAGGTCGGCCTGGGTGACCGCTTGCACCACACGTGCCTGATGCGTCCCGTGGACCTCGTAGTGAAGTACCTGGAGGGTCCTCCCTTCTACGAGGAGCACGGAGGGTACGCGGCGGTATTCCGCGCAGATCAGGATATGGACCGCGTGTTCGCGGCGACGGAGCCGGCCACCCACGACGACTGGCTGGTGGACAAGCTCCAGGACGTTGAAGAGCACCGACTTGCCAAACACGCTCTGCGGAAGATCGCGGACGCGATGAAGGAAGCGTCCGGCCCCGCTTCGGTCGTCAACGAGGCTGGCGAGGGTGTCTCCCTGGCGGGGATGAGTCAGTTGCTCGCCGGTCTCATGGTCGGCACCGCAGGGGAGGGTGCGGCGGCGGTCTTCCCCACCAACGGAGGGGCCTCCGGTGGTGGGGGTCGTGCCGGTGGCGCAGGCGGGGCCGGCGCGGCCACGGCTGGGCAGCCCGGACGCCCCCGTGGCAGGCAGCGAGTCGTCTACCTGGGGGACCCGGTACACGACGTGCTCGACGGACAGGCCGTGATCGTCCAGCGGTTCACCCTGCCGGACCTCGGTGCGCATGTCGTCCACGGGAGGCCGGCCGTCGCCCTCGGTGAAGGACAGGGAAGTGAGGCAGAGCCTCCATTGGGTGCTTCGACTCCCACGGTGTTGGGATGGCGTTCTCAGTCGGGAGTGATCACCGAAGGCCGCACTCTCTCCACGGAGGGTGGTGACGGGGCTGTCTGGTCGCTCGTCGTCAGACCGGCACCCGATACGGTCACCGAGCTCGTAGTCGTGGCTGATCAGGGGCAGGTGAGTATATGAGCCGCCGCGCCTACCCCTATCGCATGGCCGCCCCGGAGAGCGTGTCGATGAGCGGCTGGTCGCTCAAGTCCGAGGACGGCGGAGCGGTGCCACTGCCGTCCTCCATCCCGGACTGGGATTTCCAGAGAGACCTCGCCCTCGAGACCGTCCTCGGTGTCGACTTGGACGAGGTCCGGATGTCGGCTGCCCTCCCCTCGGAGTCCGAACTCGCCCTCACCGTCGTATGGAGCGCTTCCGGAAGCGGTATCCGAAGGCTTGCCGACCAGGTTCCGGTGTATGGCACTGGCAGCAGGTCCGTTCAGCTGGCCTTCATGGTGGCCGGGCGCAATAGCGGCGGGGTGCTCACCGTCGAGACTCAACTCGTACTGGCGAAAGGCATAGAGAACCCCGATCCGACCGGCCCCCGACGCGCGGGCTCCATTCTGTGGCGTCACGAAGTTCGGGTACGGCTGCAAGGGGACGCCTCGCAGTTCCCGATGGCGGTAGTCGACTTCAAGGAGGCGGGCTATCCGGAAGACGCCCCTTGGTACCTGGACATCAGCCCCAACCTGGAGGCAGCGACGATGGGCGCCGTCGTCCTGCTTGTGAACAGCAATGCTCCCACGGCGTTGAACGCGCTGCGTAGAGCAGACAAAGCGTCGTACGCGGAGCGCCTCATTCAGTCGGCCCTGCGACAGGACGTTGTGCGCCTGATGGTCGAGCACGCCCTCTCGGATGATGAGCTGACGGACGACTCGGTGTTCGAACCCGACACTCTTGGGCACATGCTCCTCGGCCTAATCCGCACCTATCTGCCGGGCACGACCTTGGCCTCGCTGCGCACACTGCGCCGCAGCGACCCGGCGCTCCTGTCCGCTCGGGTCCAGCACGCCGTCGGCCTCTTCAAGAAGGAGTCCTAGTGGCGTACCTGTACCCGCGCCTACTCCCGAAGGCTGCAGTATCGCTACGGGAGGAGTGTCTCGAAAGGACCGTGGAGGAATTGCGCGGACGGGCAGACGTCTCCCATGCCGCCGTGTTCTACGCCGCTACGGGAGGCATGAGACTCCCACAACAGAGGTTGAGGGCGCTTCGACAGTCCGTGGTCGGGTGCGCCATCGACCGAGGCTATCCGGCGCCCCCGGCGAGACGCCAGGCTGCGGCCTTTGACATCGCTAGTGCGGAGATACTCCATCGCGAGTCGGGGATCATCCCCGCCGAGGCCGTTGCGGGCGACATGTGGGCGTTCCTGTCGTTGGTCGTGATGCCCGATGTGGCAGCGTGGCGCTTCCCTGACCTTCACCGCGACCGGGTCCTTGGAACCGACGTCACCCGGCACGTGTTCGGACGCCTGTGGTGGCGGGCGCACCTCCTCCACGACGAGGGCGCGGACCGAGAGGACCTCTACGCCGCGTTGTCCGTCCTCGGCGAGGCCGCCTTCGACCAGATCTACGCCCGACGCACGTCGATCGGCGGAAGCCCACACCTGGTCAGGGCGATCGTCAGGACGTGGGAGGTAGTAGACATCGCTCACGGTGGGGTCGGGGAACGCGACCTGCTTCGCGACTTCCTTAAGCGGGTGCGCAGGCTCAACGCCTTCATGTCCTTCGACTCGCTGCCCGAGGAGGTGCTGGACGGGGAACTCAGTGCTCTCGTAGGGGAGTCCCTGCGTGCCATGGCGGGGGACAACACCTAGGAGAGACCGCTTTCTTGGCTGATGTGGCCAGTATCCGGCATGGGCAGACCGCGCGGATGAGTCGATGACGGGCTGGACGACGCGCGCGGCAGCCCCTTCCGCACCTACCAGCAGCGCGCCGCCGGGCAGCCCGTCGCTCTCCTGCAAAGTTCTCCGCTGTCCGCGCAGTTCGCCGAACCTGGTGCTGTTCAGGGCCTTGGCGTCGAGGTGGCTCCTGGGGCGGGAGGGGATGGAGTCGTGGTCGGAAGCTGCGGACGGCGCCGGCAGCCCGCTCGCTTCTGTCCAGTGGATTCTCACTTCGAGGGCGATTGTCAGACCCACCTGGCAATGTGACGTGTGACTGGTTGTCCGTCAGGAAGTGGAGTGCGCAGATGGATGTGAAGCAGGCGCTCGGTGAGTGGCTCACCCCCGATCAGCTCCCGGCTGCGATCGCTGCGGACGCCGAGATTCTCGCGCTCGCCGGCGCTGGGTCGGGTAAGTCGCGGACGCTTGCTGCTCGAGTGGCGTTCCTGGTGGCCTCTGGCGCCGCTCCGGAGTCGGTGGTGGCCTTCACCTTCTCGGACAAGGCAGCGGAGACGATCAAGAATCGCGTGGCAACCGCGCTCAAGGTGTGCGGCATGGACCCGCTCCTCGTGGGCGGGATGTACATCGGAACGATCCATGCCTGGTGTCGTCGTGTACTCGGTGACATGGATGCGAAGTACCGACAGTTCGACGTGCTGGACGCGATGCAGTTCCAGGTCTATCTGATCTCTCGCTACCCGAAGCTCAACATCAATCCCCTGCGAGACCAGCGCCTCACCAACGCAGGCAACCGGCGCGGATACTTCGAGACGCTCATGCAGGTCAGCCGCGCCTGGCAGATGATGAACGACGAGCTGCTCGATCCGGCGCAGATCGCAGCTGAGGACGGTGCCTTGGGTGAGACCCTGGACCGGCTGCGAGGTCAGATGGAGCATGACAACTTCATCGACTTCTCGCTCATGCAGCGGCTTGTGGTTGAGGCGCTCGAAGGCGATGACCCTGGAGTGGGCCAGGCACTCGGGCCTCTGCGGCATGTGCTGGTGGACGAGTACCAGGACGTGAACGTCGTCCAAGAACGACTGATCGAACTCATGCATCGGGACTCCGAGACTCTGTTCGTCGTGGGTGACGACGACCAGGCGATCTACGGGTGGCGGGGCGCGGACATCACTAACATCCTGGAGTTCGACCAGCGGTATCCGAACGCGGCGGTGTACAAGCTGCTGACCAACTTCCGCTCCACGTCGGCCATCGTCGAGGCTGCTGGTGGATTCGCTGCCCAGGAGCTGGGGGCAACGCGGTTGCCGAAGCAGCTGACCGCAGCAGTGGACCGTGACCCCCGGGAGATCGCCGTGCTGCGATTTTCCAATCGTGTCGAGGAAGCGGCCTTCGTCGGCGACCGGATCAAGGAGCTGCTCGGTACCGCCTACGAGGAACCGGATGGCACCGTACGAGGGCTGACCCCCGCCGACTTCGCGATCCTGATGCGCTCGACGAACCAGCCCGAGGGTGACGGTACCAAGCGGCACACGGCGTTCATCCGGGCCCTTGACGCACGGGGTATCGAGTACGCGCTCAATGCCGGAGGTCAGCTCTTCGACCGGGTTCAGCCGGCAGCGGTTCGGAGTTCCTTCGAGTTGTTGCGCGATGGGTCCCCCGACCGCACCCAGGCGGACGGTCTGTTCCACTCCGAGCTCTCTGCAGCGTTCCCGTGTGCCGATCTCAACAGCCTCCGGAAGGTCTTCGCTGACTGGGGCCGTCGCATCCACGCCCCTGTGGGGCCCGGCATCCCCCGACAGAGGCTCTTTCCGCAGCAGCTGCTGCATGACCTGTTGGAGGCCCTCGGTGTCGCCTCTAGCGGGTTTGGCGACGGTGTCATGGCGGACCTGGGGACCTTCAGCAAGATCCTCACGGACTTCGAGTCGGTCTACGTATCGATCGACGGCAAGGGCCGGTTCGGTGAGCTCCTCAACTTCCTGCAGAACGTCGCCGGCGATGGGTACGAGACCGACAACCAGATGATGGCACGCCCGGATGCCGTAACCGTCTCCACCATCCACAAGGCCAAGGGCCTCGAGTTCCCCGTTGTGTTCGTTGTGGACGTCGAGGCTGGTCGCTTCCCGGGGAAGCGCCGATCCTACGACGGCTGGATCCCTGCCGCCCTTGTGCAGCGGGCGATCACCAACGGTAGCTACCAAACGGACAGGCCGGATCAGGCGCGCCTGTTCTACACCGCGGTCACTCGCGCCGAACGCTTTCTCTACGTCACCGGCTCCGAATGGCTGCCCGGCGGCAGGCGCCCGGCGAAGGTCTCCCCGTACACGGCTCTGCTGTCGCACACGGAGATCCGTGACGATCTCCTTGATCCGTCCGCGCCGCCCCGCGTGATGCCCCCGCCGGCGATTCCGCGCAGGCGCGGAGACGAGTCGGTGCTGCCGACCACCTACTCCGAGATCCACACCTACATGCGATGCCCGCACGCCTACAAGCTCAGCGTGGTGCACGGTTTCGCACCACCCGTTCCAGAGCTCTTCGGCTTCGGGCGTGCGGTCCATGCCGCGGTGGGGAAGCTGCACCAGCTCTACAAGGACCAGGCGCCCAGCCCTGTTGAGGCGAGGCTCGTGGCCGAGGAGATGTTCCACCTCAAGCACGTCGCCCCAAGCTCCGACCCGGTCAACCGCCCCGGCGCGTACGAGCGGGCTCAGCAGAAGTCGGCGGACATCGTGTCCGACTACGCGGACAAGTACGCCAAGGACTTCGAGCGTAAGCGCCAGATTGAGCTTCCCTTCGAGGTCCCCGTGAATCGTGCGGTGATCTCTGGGGCCATCGACCTGCTGCTGAGCCTCGATGACTCGGACAAGATCCGTGAGGCCTCAGTGGTCGACTTCAAGACCATGAAGGGTGGCCCCGAACCGGTTAACAACCCCGATCTGAACTGGGAGGACCTCTCCCTGCAGGTGCAGCTCTACGCTCGTGGTGCGGATCTGGTCCACGGGTTGAACGCGCGGACTGGTGCAGTGCACCTCCTCAAGGACGGTCAGCGAGTGTCGGTCCCGGTCGACGGCGTGGCGGTGGACGCAGCGGTCGCCAACGTGGAATGGGCGGTCGATCGGATCATGGAGGGGGACTTCCCTCAGCGTGCTTCAGGGAGGAAGTGTGGGGCTTGCGACTTCGCCCAGCTCTGCCCGCAGAGGGTGGACCCGTTCGCTGCGCAGGATGAGCCGCCCGCCCTGCACCTTCCGGATGGGGACGGCGGCAAGAGGTTCCTCAAGGTCGCTGCCATCTCGCAGGTCGGGCCACAGCACTAGAGGGACCGTGCAGCGCCCATGGGGGCGTTGATTTCGATCGGTGAGTGCCTGCGTTCCGTCTGTTCGTGAACGCAGGCACCTACCTTCGGTTGGGTGACGTCCTTAGGCGGGGTGACTGGGCTCGACACAGGCTCGCTGAGGGTGTGGGCTGGGAACTGCGGGCCCGTCTCTGAGGCGGACTGATCGCCACACCCGCTCGTGGAGTTCGGCGATGCAGGGGCTGCACGCGAACATCGGGGCCTGCATGCCCGCGATGCTCGCGGGTCCTATCCATAAGACGCGGGTCCAGCGTTGTCCGCAGTACAGCCAGCAGACGCCGTCGATCCATGGGTTTCCGTCGTCGGTCTGGGCGCGCGCGGGCAGACCGTTGCTGGCGAACGAGGCCACCCCAGGAATCACCATGTGGTCAGACATCGGGAGTCTCCGGTTCGATCTTCTGCCAGCCGGTGAGGCGGGGGCGGGAAGTAGGTTCGTGGTGGTTGGCTACTGGCGGATGTACGTGAGTCCTGGGGCGCGGTCGAGGTCGAGGGTGAAGCGGTCGACCTGGTCCGTGCTGCTGGACACGGTGAGGGTGTAGCCATTGCCGGTGTAGATGCCCGGCCCCGTCGGGGTGAGCTGGTCCCTTGACCCTCGGCGCCACAAGTGGAGGACGCCGGCGCTGCGCGTGAGTCGCAGGCTGCCGGGGGCCTGGGTGCAGGTGAAGGTACCGAGCTCTGCCTGCTGGCCGTGGTCGTTGAGTGTGGGCTGGTCTCGTACGGCAGTACTCGGGGTTTGCGCCAGGGTCGCGGTGCGGAGGAGGACTTCCTTGGGGGCCAGCATCGGCTGCTTGTGGAGGTCCCGGAGGATGGCGGCGCTGATGCGGTCGGCCGAGAGCTCGGCATTGTTGGACAGGGAGACCACGCGTAGCCCTGATGCTTCCACGTGGGCAGCGGCGGAGAAGCCCTGCTCGTGGCCGTAGTGGAAGACGGTGCTGCGGCCGGGGCGGGCGTCGGCGTAGAGCCCGGGGCCATAGAGGTAGGGCTCGTGGTCGCTGGGCTCGTAGGTGACGGTTTCCTGCCAGGGGAGCTGGTGGGGGTGGTGCCAGTGTTGGTGGAGGTGGGTGAGCCAGAGGTCGAGGTCGCCGACGGTGGTCCATAGGGTTCCGGGGCCGGGCAGGGTGACCGGCGCTTCCGCGTGCTGCCACCCGTGGTGGGTCGCCTGGTAGGCGGATGCTGCTCTGGGGATGACATGGCGCGGGTCCGTCTTGAAGTGGGTGGAGTGCATGCCGAGCGGGCCGAAAACGCGGTGCCGGGCGAGGTCGGGCAGCGTGGTGCGGTGGACCGTTTCGAGGATCTCTGCCAGGAGGAGGTAGTTGGTGTTGCTGTAGAGGAAGCGGCCTTTGGGGACGGCGCGTTGGTCCTGCCGGTAGGCGAGGGTTCGCAGGTCGCCGGCTGTGTAGTGGTCGAGGTCCCGGAAGCCGGCGAGGGAGAGCAGGGACTCGGCATCGCGTATGCCCGACCGGTGAGTGACCAGGTCCGCGACAGTGACATCGCTGATCTTGAGTCGGGGCAGCAGGTCTGCGGCCTGCTGGTCCAGGTGCAGGAGATCGTCATGCGCGGCGAGCAGGATCAGGTGGGCGGTGATCTGCTTCGCGACCGAGCCGACGTTGAAGGTGGTGTCCGGTCCGATGGGCAGTCCGTGTTCGAGGCTGGCCAGACCGGTGTGTAGAAGAGCGGGCTCTTCGCCTGGCCGGTGGAGCAGCAGAGACAGGCCGGGCTCCTCGTCGCGGGCCGCGTTCACAGGGCGAGGGCCTGGTGGTGGGCGGCAGCGAGGCGGTCGCGGAGACCATCGTCGCTGATCAGCTCCAGAGCGCGGGCATGATCGTGCGCGGTGCCGACGAGGAAGCTTCGCTGCTGGTCGAGGTAGGCGGCCAGGAACCGGTGCAGGTCTCCCGTGGTGTTGTTCAGCGCGTGGGCGGTGAACAGCATGGTGAGCGGGAACGCCCAGCAGGCGTGGAGGAAGCCGAACGCCGGCCGCATCGTCTGCTTCCACGGGGAGTGGAAGTGTGCGGCGTCGCTGATCTTGCATCCCGTTGCCGCGAGGGCGTCGTTCAGCCAGTTGTGCCCGGCCTCGTGGATGAGGTCGCGGGCCAGGACGACCGGGTCGTCGATGTGGTCCATGAAGACCGTGCCGGGCAGGCGGCTGATGGTCCAGCTGTCGAGGGTCTCATCGAGGTTCCTCGTCCGTAGAAGGCACAGGACGACTGCGTGCGCGGCTAGCAGGTCGCCGAAGCCCGCTCGTGCGGCGCTGGCGTACGCGTCGGCCGCGAGGCTGCACAGGTGGGGCTGGGCGGCTTCGGTGCCGGGGCCCAGGACGTAGTAGGGGGTCTCGGAAATCGCGGATCGGGGCAGGTCGGCGAGTACGGGCGTGACGACCACGCGGGCGCCGACCGTGGTGGGGACGGAGTTGGTGGTGGCCCCCGCGTCGGGGTGGGCGACGTACCAGTCGAAGGTCGAGGCATCGCCGGCGCGGGCGGCTGCTTCGGCTCCTTCGAGGGCGTGGTGAGCCAGGCAGAAGTCGGCCGCCGTACTGGTGCTGGGCTGAGGCGCTTGGGATCCGGGGCGGATGATCGCGTGGATTCGCTGCGTCCGCTTGTGGTGCAGACGGCCGATCGGCGGGAGGTCGAAGAGGATGTGCATGAGGCGGCTCTCCTGTTCGGTGGTGGGCCCGGGGCCGGGCCGCAGGTGCTGACGGCCCGGCCCCAGGTGTGTTCACCGGCGGCGCTCAGAGCGCCGGGCGGCTGTGGGTGTTCAGGCGGTGGTGGTCTCCGCCTCGGCCGCCGGCCAGCCCTCGGCCGAGACGCTGGAGGTGTGGGCGGTGGTACGGACGGTCTCGTCCTCGCCGCGCAGGTCCTCGACGTTGGCGAGGAAGTCGGCGATGCGGTCCTGGTTCATGGGGTGTTCCGCCTTTCGGTCTCGTTGGCTTCGGCTTGTTCCGCTTGCTCTGCGGTGGTGCCGGGTACGCGGCGGTGCTCTCGCCCTGGGCATGAGGGGCTCCCTCGCGTTGATCAGCGTTGGTGGAGGTCGGCCGCTGTGCGGAGCGCGGTGTGTAGGTCGTCCATGGCGGGGCGGTCACCCGCGTCGTCGGAGAGCGCGGCGGTGACGATGCTGCGCAGTGGCTCGAGGATGAGGGGGAGTTTCGTACGGCCGGAGAGGCGGGGGATGTCCGCGCACAGGTACCGGTAGATGAGGACAGCGAGGCTGAACACGTCGGCTGCCGGGGTGGCCTCGTGGTAGCCGGTGAGGTACTCCGGCGGCCAGTGGACCTCGGGGCCGCGGTGTTCAGGCCCGCGCGGGGTGGACAGGCGGCGGGCGGCTCCGAGGTCGGTGATCAGGCCCCGACCCTGGTCGATGAGGATGTTCTCCTGGTAGACGTCGCGGTGGACGATTCCACGCTGGTGTAGGTTGCCCAGGCCGCCGGCGACGTCGGCGAGGATGCTGAGGCCCTTGCCGGTGTCCTTGGACGTGGCCATGAAGGCCCGGAAGTTCCCGCCGTCGCAGTGCGGCATGCTGTACCAGTCGAACCGAACCGAGCTGCCCTGTTGCAGCAGCGGGACGATGTGATCGGTTCCTCCGGCAGCGGCGGTCAGCTCCGCCTCGTGGCGAAAGTCTTCGCGAGTGAGGGCGCGTTCGGTCTCCGTCATCTGCGCGTACCAGTAGAAGCCGTACGCGGCGAGCCTCTCGCTGGGGTCAAGCTCGGCCAGGACGTGGTTGCTGCCGAACCCCGCCTTGAGTACGACGTCCTCCTGGCTGGGGCGGCTTGCTCTGACCAGGGTGCTGGCCCGCGTGAACGCGAGGAGGTCGCTGATGTGCCAGCCGTCCGTGCGGAGCTGATCGAGGACCCAGGCTGCGGGATGCATCGGGTGCAGGTTCATCGGCGCGCTTCCTTGTTCGGGGCCGTCGGGCTGTCGGCCGAGCGGAGGTCCTCCATGCAGGCGTCGACCAGGGCTTCGAGGTCGGCATGGGTCGTGCAAGGGTGCTTCAGCACTGGCAAGCCGGTGGCCTTGGTCCAGGCGTCGGCGGCCTCGTTGTAGAGGTCGGCAAGCCGTGCGGCGGCCTCGGGCTGTTCGGTGAAGCGGCGCTCTGTCGCACGTCGCGTGATGCGGTCGTGGCAGATGCCGGGCTCGGTGGTCAGCAGAACGGTCAGTTGCGGACGGGCCTGGGTCTGCTCGGCGAGGCGCTCGATGTACGCGTCGGCGGGCTGCCGGTGGAGCAGGGCGAGCAGGCAGGCGGTGGAGAGGGTGAGCCGGTCGGTGAGGACCGGGCCCTCGGTGAGGGCGACGGCGATGTTGAAGCGGGAGTGCAGAGCCAGGTCCTGGGCGGCGGCCTCGATGGCCTCCCGCTCGTCGCCCCCGTGCCCGGCTCGCAGGTGGATCAACGTGCGAGTGGCCGAGTGGGAGAGCCAGGAGAACTGGCCGATGTGGCTGAGGGGGATGTCCTCGGCGTGGGCGGTGGCCAGGAGCCGGTCTCGGAGGGTGCTTTTTCCGGCGCCGGCTATGCCTTCCAGGGCCAGGAGCACGCGCTCACCCGGCCGCGGTGGGTTCGGCGATGAGCCAGCTGATGAACTTGGCGACCCGGCCGGCGGCGACCGGGAGGGTTCCGTGCGCGAGCTGGGAGCCGTACAGCAGGGCCGTTCCGGGGGTCGGGGCGACGCTCCAGCGGGTGCGGGGCATCTGCTGGAACCAGGTCGCGGAGTTGTCGGCTCCGTCGTGGGCCAGCCACATGCCCTCCGCGTAGCCGTTCGAGGCGGCATCGGGGGCCTTGCCGTTCCACAGCCGGTCGTTGGAGGCGGTCTCGACGTAGAAGTCGCCTCCGACGTCGGCCTGAGTGATCACGACGCTGATGCCGGCGATCTGGCGGGGCCAGGCGAGCGGGTCGGGGGCGATGCCGTCGAGGTGGCTGGTGATGTGCTGGCCCACGCCGTACTCGACGTACGTCCACGGGCGGCAGAGGGTGATCGAGGGCATGACGCGGGAGAGGGCCGGGCGAGCGCGTTCGAAGGCGTCACCCAGGAGCTTCTCGGCGGCTTCGGGGATCGAGGGGATCTCGACGCGTCCGGCCGGCTCGTAGACGGCCATGGCCTCTTCGGGGCCGTGGCCGGGGATTTCGTGGATAGAGGTCCGGCGCTCGTCACCGAAGCGGCTGGTACCGCCGCTGGTCAGGACGTTGTTCATCAGGTCGGCGAGGTGGGCACGCTCAGCGTCGCTGAGGAAGTTCTCGATGCTTCCGACGCCGACGGTCTCGGCTATGTGGATCACTTCGTGGTTCCCCCTTGCTGGAGCACGTGGTGGATGTCGTTCAGGTCCGTGCAGTGGTTGAGCCAGCTGACGACCGGGCTGCGGGTGGCGGCCAGCGGGTCCTGCCACAGGGCGAGGAGTTCTCCGGTCAACGGCAGGGTGGCGCTGTCGGGCAGCAGGCCAGCATCAGGTGTCTCGGCCTGGGCCAGGGCGCGGCACGAGGTCTTGTGCTGCTGGGCGAAGACGAGGGCGAGACGGGATGCGGCCGCGATACGGCAGGCCCGCAGGAGAGGGTCCGCGGGTAGCGGCAGGCCGTACGAGCGGTGTTCGGTGACTGCCCATGCCTGGGCGATGCCGGCGCCGGAGGCTGCGATGCGGCAGGCCGCGCAGCACCGGTGGTCGGAGTCCGGGCAGAGGCGAAGGTGCTTGCCGAGGGTGGTCGCGATCTCGTCTAGTACTGCCCAAGCGGTACTTGCCAGCACGGTACCGATGTCTGGCTGTCCGAATCCCGAGGTGTCCTTGTGGTTGCAGCAGGCCTCGCCCGCTCGGGGCTGCTTGCTGGAGGTGAGGGCGGGTTCGATGAACAGGGTGTGGAAGTAGGCGATGCGTCCCAGGAGCTGGTGGATGGTGACCGCGTCGCCGGGCTTCATCGCAGCACCCCCTCGGGGGCCTGCGGCAACACCGGCAGCGGGCAGGCGCACACGGATTCGGCCTTGGGGCGCTCGGCGTCGAGGGCTGCGGCCAACACAGCGGTGGCCTCGTTCAGGCGGGTGAAGTAGCCGTCCCACCCCTGACCGGAGCCGGGGTCCAGGCTCAGGTCGAGGACCGGGGTGGTGGTGCCCGTGTTCTCGCAGGTGAGCTCCGAGCGGCCGACGTTGACCTCGATGCCCGCGGGCAGGAGGGCGCTTGCGAAGGTGGCGGCACGGCACAGTGCCGCAGCAATACGGGCGTACTCCTGGCGGTCGCGGGCGAGGAGACCGATGCGCAGCCCCGTGGGAGCCAGGTTCGTGCCGGTGTACTGGTGGCCCTGGCAGCTGTCGTACGTGACGAGCCCCCAGGCTCGGGTGACCGTGTCGACCAACGGCCAGACGCCGGGTTCGATGGCCGCCCGCCACATCGGGTGGGCCGGGTTGAGATCGTCGGCCTCGTGAATGCCAGCGAGGCCCACGGTGTTGATGTTGCCGTGCTCACTGGTGTGCAGCCTCACTTCGCTTCGGGCGAGGTCGGGAGCGTCCCAGCTGGTCAGGAAGGCGTTCACGTCGCGCATGCTGTTCGGGGTGCGCGGGCGCCAGCGCAGGCTCTGGCACCAGGCGCCGGCGGGTTGTGCGGGCTGGGCCAGCAGCGCGGCGACGCCGTCGATCATCCGCATGCGGTAGTCGCAGTACGCGTCGTGATCGGCGGCCGGGTCCTGGCGCCAGCGGGTGGCGATGCACCCTCCGCCGCAGGTGGTGCGGTAGTCACAGGTCGTGCACTTGTCCATCAAGGCCTTGCCTTGGTTCAGCAGGAGCGAGTCCTGCTGGGCGCGGACCACCTCGTGCTCGTCGGCCGTGGACTCCAGCTGGGTGAGGCGGGCCTGGGGCCAGGGCAGTTCGTCGCAGCTCCCGAGGCGTCCATCGGGGTAGAGGGTGAAGACGTGGTCGCACTTGAGGTCGGAGAAGTGGCAGAAGCCTGTCGTCAGGCCCCGTAATCGCCGGATCGTGGAGACGGCTGGTTCGAGCTTGACGCGGGCGAAGTGTCCGGAGGCGATCCAGTGAGCGGTGGCGGCGAGGACGAACTGGGCGTACTCGTCGGGATGGATGGCCCAGGCCGGGCCATCGGTTGCGTTCACGGCAGCCTGCTGAAGCAGTCGGCTGGCTGACTTGCGCCTGCTCGGCAGGGCCGTGGAACGGCGGATCGTGGCGTCGAAGCAGGGTACGAAGCTGATCGCGTTGACCGAACCGAAGCCGGCGAGGTGGTCCAGCACCTCTTCGGCGCGGTCCAGCACCGCCGGGGTCACCGCGGCGATCACACCGACGCTCCGGCCCCGCTCCGCGAGCAGGCTCAGGGATGCGGCGACGCGCGGATACACAGGCTTGCCGTCGTAGCCGACACGCCAGGCGTTGCCCTGGGCGTCACCGTCGAGGGAGATGCCGATCCGGAGGTCAGGGCAGAGCGCGTCGAACATGTCGAGCCAGTCGGCGTCGAGCAAGACACCGTTGGTCTGCAGGCTGACGCGGACGACCTGCGGCATGCCGGCCAGCTCCGCGAGGAGCTCGCCGATGTGCTCCCGCCCCGCGGTCAGGGGCTCGCCGCCGTGGAGTTCGACGGCGAGCTTGCGGCCCTTGAAGATGCTGGCCAGGCGCCTGATCTGGTCGGCGCTGACCCTGGCACCCCCAGGGGCCTCCTTGCGCTTCTCGTAGCAGTAGAGGCAGTCGATGTCGCACGTCTCACCGCGCGTCTTGACGATGACCGACACCGCGGTGCCGGTGTCATCGGCGTCCAGGCTCCGGTAGAGCCCGTCGATCGTGTGGCGCTGTTCTGTGCTGAGGTTCATCGGCTGCCCCCTCTTATGCTGCCGTGACCGGATGAATGGCTAGTCGGACAAACGCCCCAGCAGGGCGCCCTGGCCGGACTGGAGAATGTGCGCGGCCTCCAGCGGCATCCAGAAGCACTCGAAGTGAGTCGGCTCCTGCTCGCCGTCGTGGTCCTCCTGGCTCATCCACCGCTCCGGGGTCGGCTCGGTGAGCTCCAGGTGGAAGACGTGTCGGTGCTGGATCTCGAACCGGTACGGGCTGATGTCGTACTCGGTCTCGCCGAGCTTGCGGACGATCTTGAAGTCCGACAGGCCGGTCTCCTCGCGGGCCTCGCGCAGGGCGGCGGCCTCCGGGGTCTCACCGGGGCGGATGCTGCCCGCGGGGACCTGGATGCCGACCTCCTCGTAGGAGTAGTCGGTGTGGCGGAACACCAGCAGGCGCCCGTCGCGCACGATGTAGACGAGGACCTTTTCCTTCGTGACCTTCTCGGGCATAGCAAAACCTCCAGTTGGTACAGATGCTGATTCGTGGGCCCGGCCGGGGAGAGGCTCGGGGACCGCTTATCCCCGGGCCGACTGTGACCGGTCGGTGCCGCAGGGAAGCCCACGAGTTTAGGCCCCCAACTTGTCTTCGGATCAGCGTTATTCAGTCGATGGGTCGGCCCGGAATGGGCCTGCTCGGGGCTCGAGATGCGGTGCGACGTCTGGCCCTCGTTCGGGTGTGCGATGGCGAGCCCGCTACCGGTGCGCGCACCTTCGTTGCCGCCCGATCAGCCATTTCGCGGGCATGGCCAGAGGGGAGACGCCGATCACGACGGCTGCCCTGATCCGCCCTTCGATCACCCGCGCTGCGGGGCAGGTTGAACTCCGCCCAGCAGCGCTTGCCCGTCGCCGTCAGATCGGCACCGTGGCGGTCGGCGATCACTGATACAAGATGCAGACCGCGCCCGGACTCGGCGCACTCGCTCAAGGGCTCGGGCCGCGGCAGGACCTTTGCGACGTCGTGCACCTCGACCACGAGCACCGGCCCCTCCTGGTAGACGCTGACGGTGACAGGCCCCGACCCGGTGTGGCGCAGGGCGTTGGTGATCAGCTCGCCGGCCGCCAGCTCGATTCCGTCCAGTGCCTTCTCGTCGAGCCGTATGCCCCAGGAACGGATGCCGGCGACGACGCGGTGTCGTGCCTCCTGGGCGGCGGCTGCCGAGTGGGCGACGGTGAACGCGAGCTGGTGGTGCGCTGCCATGAGCGGGCCTCCTGGGCTGCCTGACTTGCGTAACCACGGCGGATACTCGGCCTCGCAGGGCCGCCGTCTTGCCGGGGCGAAGACGAAGTGTTCCCGGCGGCTCCCGCCTGAACGAGGCCCTGAGCACCGCCGAACGCCGCCCTTTCGTGCCTAACCGATGTCTATTCGCTGTCCGCCTGGAATTTCTGGGCAACAGATCTGCGATCGACGGCTGTTGATGTCTAGCGTGGAGACCGAACAAGGACCCCGGCATGAGGGAGCGGCTGTGGAGCAATCAGGACCGACCCTCTTCCAGACCCTGATCAACCAGCGGGGCTGGCAGGACTACCAGGTCTTCAAGCGGCGCTACGAGCAGGCGGCCAAGCAGTTAGCCGAGCTGGAGGGGCCACCCTCGATCGCGACCGCGACGATCGAGAAGCGGCAGTTCTTCCGGTACGCGCACGGCGAGGTCCGGACCCCGCAGACCGTCTCCCGCCGCGTCCTGGAGTTCATGTTCCCGGGCATCCCGGCCGCCCGACTCCTCGGGCCCGCGGAGTCCAAGCCGGTGGCCTCGCCCCACCACACAGCGGCTGATGACCGCGAAGCAGTGGATCCATCCGAGTACGGCCTTGAAGACGTGGTCATGGCGGCGGCGAATGAGTCGGCGCAGTTCGCGGCCAGGGCAGAGAGCAGTAACGTGGGACCGCACACGCTGGAGCAGCTGGAAGCTGACATTCGCCGCCTCGTCATTACGTACCCCAGCCGGCCCGTCGGGCCCCTGTTCCGAGAGGTTCGCGCCCTGCGCGACCGCGCGTTCGAACTGCTTGAAGGTCGTCAGCCACCGCGGTACACCTCCGACCTCTACGTGGGCGCCGGTGTCCTGTGCGGCGTACTGGCGAATGCCAGCTTCGACCTGGGCCGCTACGACGCGGCCGAGACACAGGCACGCACCGCCTTCCTGTTCGGCGAGCTCGCCGGCCACAACGGACTGCGCTCCTGGGTACGCGGGCTCCAGGCACTCATCGCGTACTGGGATGGACGTCCGGTAGATGCCGTACGCCTCGCCGACTCCGGAAGCGCGTTCACCCCCGAATCCGGCACGGCGCAGATCCGGCTGGAGAGCATCAAGGCACGCGCCTACGGCCAGCTCAACCGGGGCAGCGATGCCCTGGCCTCCCTGAGCGCCGCCGACCGCTTGCGTGAGCGTCTCGTCGAAGGCGACGAACTGCCCGGCGGGATGATGGCCTTCCCCGTCGAGAAACAGCTGTTCTACTCCAGCAGCACGCACCTGTGGCTGGCTGGCACCCAGCACCTCAGCGACGCCGAGGCCCGCGCCGACGAAGCGGTGGAGATGTTCCAGTCCGCACCGCCGGAGCAGCAGCGCCTCGGCGAGATGTCCCTGGCCCGCATGGACCTTGCGATGGCTCGGCTGGGCCGAGGGGATATCGACGGGGCCGCGACGCAGATCCACGCTGTCCTCGGGGTCAGTGCCCGGCGCCGCACCGAGAGCGTCGACCGCCGCTTCGGCCACTTCAGCCGTCAGCTCGCGCTGCACCCCGGGGCCGGATCACCTGCCGCGATCGGCCTTCGTGAGGTGATCATTGCTCATCAGGAACGCATGCCCGCTCAGCTCCCGCCAGGAGGCAGCCAGTGACGACCGTGACCCTTTTGCACCCCGGCGCCATGGGCGCGGCCGTCGCCGCCCAGGCCGTCAAGGCAGGCCACGAGGTGCTGTGGGTGCCGGAAGGCCGCAGCGACGCGACCCACCGGCGCGCGAAGGAAGCCGGGGCCACCGCCTGTGACTCGCTCGGCGAGGCGTTGGAACGCAGCGAGATCGTCCTGTCGATCTGTCCTCCGCAGGCCGCCGAAGAAGTGGCAACCACGGTCGCCGACCACGCCTTCGCCGGGGTGTACGTGGATGCCAACGCGATCAACCCCCAGCGCATGCAGCGAATCGCGGAGGAGATCAGGCCGGGTGCCATAGTCCTCGACGGTGCGATCTTCGGCCCGCCGCCCGGTGGCCAGCGGGCTGCTCGCTTCTACCTCGCCGGCGAAGCCCAGGCCGTGGACATGGTGGAGCCCGTGTTCAAGGACACCGCGTTGCACGTTCGCCGCGCGAGCGGCAGCGTCGGCTCCGCCTCCGCGCTGAAGATGGCGTTCGCCAGCTACCAGAAGGCCGCCCGAACCCTCGCCGGCGTGGCCCACGCGCTGGCAGATGCCCATGGCGTCGGCGACGAGCTCACGGCCGAGGCGCAGGTGATGGCGTCCAACATCCTCGCCGACCCCGGGTACCTGCCCAGCGTGGCCGCGCGAGCGTGGCGCTGGGCCCCGGAGATGGAGGACATCGCTGAGACTCTCCGCGCAGCCGGTCTGCCCGCAGACATGGCCGAGGCTGCGGTAGCGGTCATGTCGCGCTGGGAAGGAGACAAGGACCAGTACAACCTAGAGCTCACCGACGTCTTGTCCCACCTGCGGAGCCAGGGTGAGTGAGCAGCGACCAGTTCTCTCCACGGACGAAGTCCAGCGGCAACCCATTGCCGCTGCCGTCGTCGTCCACAACGGGCGGGTGCTGCTGGTGCGACGGCGTGTGGCGGAGGGACGACTCTCCTGGCAGTTCCCGGCAGGCAAGGTCGAGGCTGGCGAAACGGGGCAAGCTGCCGCTGTACGGGAGACGAAGGAGGAGACCGGCCTGGATGTAACCGCGGTGACGCTGCTCGGTGAGCGCGTCCACCCTGTCACCGGTCGGCTGATGTCATACACGGCATGCGCGGTGGTGGGAGGAACGGCGCACGTTGCGGACGCTGACGAGATAGCCGAGGTCGCCTGGGCAACCCTCGCGGAGATCCCGCGCTACGTCCCGTACGGACTCTTCGAGCCGGTGCAACAGCACCTCGACGCCGTGATCGGGTGACCGGAGGCCTGTCAGCCCTTACCTCGTTCCGTCCGCAGGAGTTGATTCTCCTTCTCCAGCGCAGCCACGCGGCGTTCTAGATCAGCCCGAGTGCGTCTTGCCGGCGCAGGCAGCTCTGCCTTCGATGGGGTGGGTGGTTCGCCGGCGAGTCCTAGGGCCTGTGTGATGTCGTGATCAGCTTCTGAGTTCTTCACTCTGCGCGGAGTGGGATCCGGTAGGACTGGGGTCGTGACACGTAGGCAACTC